>NZ_LSIA01000080.1:0-41479 GCF_001556015.1 Novosphingobium sp. CCH12-A3
GGGCGGCGGGCGCGGCGAAGGCGGGCGCGGCCGGAGCGGACGGGGCGCCGACGATGGTGAGGCTGGCCCGGCGGCCGACGGAATCGCGCCGGGGGGGCGCACTGCGCATGGAACGTACGGTCATGTCTGTGGCTCCCGTGAAATGGGATGGATGGTAAGGCGGCGATGTCTTGCGGTGTCCGGCGGCGGGCCGGGGTGCCTAGGGCGTCAGGTGAGGCGCCAGGCGTGGTAGCGGCCGATGCGGTCGGTTCGCTGGAGATGGGCGGTGGTGCCGAGGAGAAGCGCGGCGCTCTGGATGGCGATGGGCAGCTGGCTCATCGCGAAGTAGCCGTAGCGGACGAGCGAGAGGTCGATCATCTTGGCGAGGTGGGCGAGGATCAGGATCACCTGCCCCGAACAGGCCCAGAGCGGCCAGGCGCGGTTGGCGCGCAAGGCTACCCACAGCAGCGCGGCCAGGGCCCAGCTGTCGATGACCAGGTGCCCCGGGTCGATCGCGAAGAAGGCGGGACTGCCGAACAGGGCATGGTTGGCGAGATCGAGCAGGATGGTCGCGATAAGGATGGCCGCGACCATGCGCTCCGGCTCCCCGCCCTTGCGCAAGGCAAAGACGAGGATGCCGACAAAGGCGATGCGAGCGGCCCAGATCACGAGCATTGCTTCAACCCCTGCCTGCTGCCCGATTCATCAGCGCCCGAGGCTCAGGCCGCATCGACCAGCGCGACCGGGTGGGCGGCATCGCCGAGCGAGCCCGTGGGCGGGCAGTCGTCGACCAGGCCAGAGCCCATTTCGCGGCCGACGTCGGCCAGCTTGCCATGAACGCGGGCGAGTTCGCCGCTGGCATCGAGCACCGCCTTCTGGCTGGCGGCGAGGCGGAGCAGCGCTTCCTGGCCGGTGAACGGGCCGACCGGGGTTTCACGCCGGGCGCGGACCATGGTGGCGAGCAGGTTCGCCTGGCGGATCAGCGCTTCGTCGAGCGCGGCCTCGGCATCGTGGAGATCGCGGCTGATGCGCAGGCCATGAACGGCGGTGGCATTGCCGGCAACGGCGGCGCGCGCCTTGGCTTGCCCGCCCTTGGTTTGCCCGAAGGTCATCGCGATCGTGTTGTCAGTAGCTTTCATCTTCACACCCTGTCCCGCCCCATTGTCGGGACGGACCCCTTCATGTGGACGCCGACGCCCCCGCGCCGGAAATCCGGTTCATGGAAGGAGATGGCCGGTGAAGGACCTTGCCCTACCGATCGAGCATGGCGGACAGTTGCATGAACATGCTCAGCCCGCCCAGCACGATCAGGATCAGGAACACCGTTATGCCGCCAATATACCCTAGCCGCAGAAGGGTGCCGTTCGGCCCGTCGAACATCTCCGGGAGGACATGATGATAGACCATCCCGTCAGCCTCGGCCGGCGCCTGGCGCCTGCGTTCGACCGGAGCATCCGCCCGACCCTCGATCCCTGGTGCATCTTGCACCGGAAGCCTGGCCTCTGCTCCTGACGGTCCGACATCCGTGTCATCCCGAGAGCTGGTTTCGACCGGAAGCGGCGGAAAACGTATATGGGAATCTTCATATACGGGTTGTTCGTATGTCTCCACCAATCGGCGATAGGCTTGCGCGACCTCACCCCGGGTGGCCACGCCAAGCTTGGCCCGGGCCAGCATGATGCGTTGATCGACGGTATGAGGCGAAATCCCGAGCTGACGCGAGATCTCCTTCGATGTCATATGCTGAATCAACAGATCGAGAACCTCTCTCTGCTTTGCCGTCAGCTCGACCAGCGGATTGTCGCAAAGTTCGCCCGTCACAATCATTGCAGTGATGAATCCCGACTATTCCCGGCCTTCGAAAAAGGTAAACATCCGGTACTGTCAATTCTGCACGAACGCCCCGGATTTGCCAAATATTCTTTCATTCATCGCACCATGAAGGTGATCAGCCAGTTAAAACGCGCTTAACTTGGGGCGGCGCAAACCCGGCGTGTCCAAATCGCTGTTCACGGCGCGTATGGCGTGCAAAAATGATGCGGGGAGTCCGAATCAGGACAGGACGGGTAGGAAATGCGCAGGCGGAACACGGGGCGAGTCGTTGCGACCGGGCGGGCCATCCTTGCGCTTGCGTTTCTGCTCGCCCTGGTGCTTGATCCGACCGTACCGGTGCGGGACAGCGCCTTGGGCTACAGCCTGCTTTCGGCATACACGCTGTGGACGGCAGCGCTTATGGTCCTCGCGTGGCGAAGCTGGTGGTTCGATTTTCGGCTTGCTCCAGCCGCGCAGGCCATCGACATCGCAATCTTCATCGCGGCAGTCTATTTCACCGAAAGCCGCTACACCGAGTTCCAGAGCCCGTTCCTCGCACTGGCCGCGTTCCTGCTTGTTGTCGCCATGGTCCGTTGGAACTGGCGCGCCACGGTCGTCACCGCCATCGTTTTGCTGTTCACGAACCTGCTGTTCGGAATGATCCTGTACTCCTGGGGCGTCGACATCGATCCCTACCGCTTCGTACGGCGCACGATCTACATGATCCTGCTTGCCTCGATGCTGATCTGGTTGAGCATGTCACGCTCGACCGGGCGCCTGGCAGTGTTGCCAGAGCCGACGGGGATTCCGGGCAAACGGCGCGACCTCGTGTTCGATGGAGCGCTCAATCTGCTGGTCCAGTCCTTCGGAGCGCGCAACGTCGCCTTCGCCTTCGCCAGCAGCGAGGAACCGTGGATCGATCTGCGCCGCATGGACGATGGGGTTCCGGACAGACAGCGCCTTTCGCCTGAAACATTCGCGGAGGAGCTCCTTGCCCCCCTGCCGACGATGCTCATAGACATGAAGCGAAGCAGGCAACTGATCGAAACCCCTGTCGACGACGCGATCGAAGTCCGCGCCGAGCAGCTGGATTCGCGGCTTGCGACCTACCTCGGTGTCGAGACCGGGATGATCGCTTCGGTGCGCAGCGTGATGGGGTCCGGCCATCTCGTTGTGTGGAATGCCCACGCCCTCAGTTTTGACGATATCGGCCTGATGTCTGCCATCGCCCGGGAGGTCGGACAGGCGCTGGACCGGGAAGAAATGGCCCTGCTTGCCCGAACAGCAGCCGAAACCGGCATCAGGCACGCGGTCGCGCGCGACCTGCACGATAGTGTCGCCCAGTTCCTGGCGGGCACGCTGTTCCGTCTCGAAGCGCTGCGACGCTGGATCCGCGAAGGCAATGACCCGGAAGGCGAGATCGATTCGATCAAGAACGCATTGCGCCGCGAACAGGGGCAGCTGCGCCTGCTGATCGAACGACTGAGGCGGGGACAGGACAGCGACCGCCGGACCGATATTGCCGAGGAGCTGCGCGATCTTCTGGCTGAGGCAGGTGCGCACTGGCACATCTCGACCGAGCTTGTGCTGACAGGTGCGCCCGAGCCGGTGTCCGTGCAGCTTTCCCACGAAATCCGCCAACTGGTGCGCGAAGCGATTGCCAACGCGGCCCGTCACGGCAAGTGCAGCAAGGTGCTTGTCACCCTGACCGAAGATGTCGGCGAACTGCGCCTGAGCATCACCGATGATGGTGTCGGATTCCCCACCCTCGGCAATGCCGCGCGGCCACGCTCGATTTCGGAACGTGTCGAAGCGCTGGGGGGGAGCTTCAGGCTTGATTCCAGCAGAGGCGGCGCTCGTCTCGAAATTGCCTTACGATCCGGAGAACTTGCATGATTCCAGTCCTAGTGGCCGATGACCACGGCTTCATCCGCGCAGGCGTGGAAGCGGTGTTGCGCGGCACCCGGTTCTCGGTAGTAGCGGCCACCGCAAGTGGCGAGGAAACGCTGGACGCGATCAAGACCCACGATCCGGCCATTGTCCTGCTTGATATCAACATGCCCGGCATGAACGGCGTGCAGACGCTGGAAGTCTTGCGCGATCGTGGCGACAAGCGCCCTGTCGTGCTGCTGACCGCCGAGATCAATGATCGCCAGCTGATTTCGGTGATGCGTGCAGGGGTAGAGGGCATCGTCTCGAAAGACGGGGCGGAGGACGGCCTGGTCGACGTGCTGGAAAAGGTTCACGGCGGCCAGAAGGCCATCGAGCCGATCTTCCTGCAGCGGGCCATCGATCTTTCGCTGCGCCCCGATGCGCAGGGGCCGCTGGCCAAGCTCAACCCGCGCGAGCGCAAGATCGCCGGGCTGGTGGCACGTGGCCTGCGCAACCGCGACATCGGAGCGGAACTGGGCATCGGCGAAGGCACGGTGAAAGTCTATTTGCACACGATGTACCAGAAGCTGGGCATCGATAACCGCACCGAACTAGCGCTGCTGGCGGTGAACGAACAGGACAACTGATCGGTCGTTCGAGCCTGAAAAGCGGGACCCCGGGTCGAGCCCGGGGTGACGGCAGGGAGGTTGGAGGCGAGTTTGAACGACCCGCAACGGTATCGTCCTGACGGGCTTCTCTTGCCCTCTCAATAACTCCTTGGCAGCCCGAGCACGTGTTCGGCCAGGAACGACAGGATCAGGTTCGTGCTGATCGGCGCAACTTGATAGAGGCGCGTTTCGCGCAGCTTGCGCTCCACGTCGTATTCCTCGGCAAAGCCGAAGCCGCCGTGGGTCTGGACGCAGGCGTTGCCCGCTTCCCATGAGGCATCGGCGGCGAGCATCTTGGCCATGTTGGCCTCTGCCCCCATCGGCAGGCCCGCTTCGTACATCCGTGCCGCCTCGCGCACCATCAGTTCGGCCGCGCGCATGTTCGCGTAAGCCTTGGCGACGGGGAAGGCGACGCCCTGGTTCGCCCCGATCGCCCGCCCGAACACCTGCCGCTCCTTGGCGTACTCCACCGACCGCTGCGTGAACCACTTGGCATCGCCAACGCATTCCGCGGCAATCAGCACCCGCTCGGCGTTCATGCCGGAGAGGATGTAGCGGAAGCCCTTGCCCTCCTCGCCCAGCAGGTTCGCCGCAGGGATGCGCATGTTGTCGAAGAACACCTCAGTGGTCGCATGGTTCATCATCGTGCGGATCGGGCGGATGGTCAGCGATCTGCCCACCACTTCGCGCATGTCGACGATGAACACCGACAGGCCGTCGGTCTTCTTCGTTACGTCCTCGCGCGGGGTGGTCCGCGCCAGCAACAGCATCAGGTCGGAATGCTCGGCCCGGCTGGTCCAGATCTTCTGGCCGTTGACGACGTATTCGTCGCCCTCGCGACGGGCGAAGGTGCGCAAGCTGGTGGTGTCGGTCCCGCTCGTCGGTTCGGTCACGCCAAAGGCCTGCAGGCGCAACTCGCCGCTGGCGATCTTGGGCAGGTACTGGCACTTCTGCTCTTCCGAGCCGTGGCGCAGGATCGTGCCCATGATATACATCTGCGCGTGGCACGCCCCGCCATTGCCGCCCTCGGCCTGGATTGTCTCGAGGATCGCCGCCGCCGCGCCAAGGCCAAGGCCCGAGCCGCCGTACTCATCGGGGATCAGCACCGAAAGCCAGCCCGCTTGCGTCAGCGCGTTGACGAATTCTGTAGGGTACTGGCGCTTCTCGTCCAGCTTGCGCCAGTATTCGCCCGGAAATTGCGCACAGAGCTTGCGCACGCCCTCGCGGATTTCGCCGTGGTCCTCGGAGTCATAAGGCGAGAGGATCATCAGGCGGCCTCGAATACGGCTGCTATGCCTTGCCCGCCGCCGATGCACATCGTCTCAAGCCCATAGCGCCCGCCGCGCCGTTGCAGTTCGCGCGTGAGGTTGGCGAGGATGCGGCCGCCGGTCGCGCCTATGGGGTGGCCGAGGCTGATGCCCGAGCCATTGACGTTGAGCATGTCATGGCGGCTGTCATCGTCGGACCAGCCCCAGCCCTTGAGGCAGGCGAGGACTTGCGGCGCGAAGGCCTCGTTCAGCTCGATCAGGTCGATGTCGGCCCACGACAGGCCATTGCGGGCAAACAGCCGCTCGGTTGCGGGGACCGGGCCATAGCCCATGCGCGAGGGATCGCAGCCCGCCGCCGCCCACGAATGGAACCAGGCGATCGGCTCCAGCCCAAGCTCTTCCAGCTTGTCCTCGGCCACGACCAGACACGCCGCCGCTGCATCGTTCTGCTGGCTGGCATTGCCTGCGGTGACCACACCCTTTTCAAGCGGCTTGAGCTTGCCGAGCGATTCCATCGTCGCGTCGGCGCGATAGCCCTCATCGTGTGCGAAGGTCACCGGGTCGCCCTTCTTCTGCGGGATGGTCACCGGCACCAATTCATCATCGAACAGGCCCTTGGCCCAGGCGGCTGCGGCGCGCTGGTGGCTGCGCACGGCATAGGCATCGCAGGCCTCGCGGCTGATGCCGAAGTCCTTTGCAAGATTCTCCGCCGTCTCGATCATGCCCGAGATCACGCCATAGCGCTCGATCGGCTGGCTCATCACCCGCCCCCGCGTCAGGCGGTCATGCAGCGTCAGCGAGCCTGCGCGCACGCCCTTGCGCACATCGGTGGTGTAGTGCTCGACGTTGGACATCGATTCCACGCCGCCCGCCACCACGACATCGGACACGCCCGTCTGCACCATCATCGCGGCATTGACGATGGCCTGCAGGCCGGAACCGCAGCGCCGGTCGAGCTGATAGCCTGGCACTTCCTCGGGCAGCCCGGCCAGCAGCCAGGACCAGTGCGAGATGCACGGCGCCTCGCCATTGCCATAGCCTTGCGCGAAGATCACGTCGTCCACCCGGGCGGGATCGATCTTCGTCCGCTCCATCAGCGCGGTGAGGATCGTCGCGCCAAGCTGCCCGGCGGTGAGCGAGGAAAGGCTGCCACCAAACTTGCCGACGGCAGTGCGGATCGGGGCGACGATGGCGGCTCTACGAAGGGTCATGGTCATTCCTTGTCTGAAGTGGCGACCACGCCCTTGTCGATCAGTGCGGCGATCTCGCCCGAGGACATGCCCAGCCGCTGGCTGAGGACCTCCTCGCTGTGCTGGCCAAGATAGGGCGCGGGCAACGGATCTCCCGCCTCGCGGCCTGGGATGTTGGCGAAGCTGCGCGGGGCGGGATATTCGAAGCCGCTCGGGTTGGCGGGCGATGGGCCGAACAGCGGATTGTTGGTGACGAGGTCCGGATCGCGCGCCATCTCGTGCATTGTGCGATAGCGCTCGAACGTAGCCCCGGCCCTGGTCAGCCGCGCGGCCAGATCGGCGTAGCTGAACTGCTCCGCCGCTTCCTGGAACATCGAGAACAGGCGGTGGCGGTGGACGAAGCGGTGATGATCGCTGGCGGCAAAACTCACTCCCAGTTCCGCTTCAACCGCGGCCACATCATCGGTCAGCCCGAACGCCTCGACCGTCGCCTTCCACTGCTTGGGCGTCAGCGCGGCGACCATGAAGCGATGGCCATCGCCACTGCGGAAATCGCGCCCGAACGCGCCCCAAATGGCATTGCCGATGCGTTCGCGGTCGCCTCCGCGATAGAGCATTTCCGCTGCCGCCCCTGCATTGAAGGCCGTACCGATGGCGACGTCGCCGAGCGGCACGCGCAGTTCGCAGCCTTCGCCGGTGGCATCGCGATGGCGCAATCCCGCCAGCAGCGCAAAGGCGCAATAGGCCCCGGTGATGAAGTCCCAGGCCGGCAGTATCTGGTTGACCGGCGGCGCGGTGCCTGCGTCCCACTCCTCGGGCCCGGTCATCAGAGGATAGCCCAAGGCGGCGTTGACAGTGAAGTCCATTGCCTGCCGCCCGTCATGCCAGCCCATGATACGCACCGAGACGAGATCGGGCCGCCCTCCCGCAATCCGCTCATGCGCCATGAAGCTTTCCACCGGCAGGTTGGTGATGACCTGCCCCGTCTTGCGCGCCAGCTCCACCGCCAGTTCGCGCCCTTCACCGGTCTGCAGGTCGAGCGCCACGCTCTTCTTCGCGCGGTTGAGGTTCTCCCACGACAACGAGCGCCCCTCGCGCGTCATCATGTAGCGCTTGTAGTCCAGGCCGCCGCGCCGATCGTCGATGCGGATGACCTCTGCCCCCATCTGCGCGCAATAGAGGCCCGCCGTCGGCGAGGCGACGAAGGACGAGACCTCGACGATCGAAAGCCCGGAGAGCAGCTGGTACATGACTTACCAGACGGTCCCTTCGCTGGCGAACTCACGCAACAGGTGCTTGGCAATCTGCAACTGCATGATCTGGCTGGTGCCTTCGTAGATGCGCAGGATGCGCGCATCGCGGAAGAAGCGCTCCGCCGGATATTCGGCAAGGTAGCCGGCACCGCCGAACACCTGCACGCAGCGGTCGACCACGCGCCCGCAGGCCTCGGACGAAAACAGCTTTGCCGCTGCCGCCTTGCGCTGGATGTTCTCGCCGCGGTCGGCGCGGGCGCAGGCATCGGCGACCATGCATTCGGCGGCGTAGAGGTCCGCTTCGCTGTCGGCCAGCATCGCCTGGATCAGCTGGAAATTGGCGATGGGTTCGCCAAAGGCCTTGCGTTCGTTGGCGTAGCGGATCGCGGTATCAAGCGCGCGGCGCCCCATGCCCACCCCCATGCCGGCCACCGAAAGGCGTCCGTTATCAAGGCTCTGCATCGCGATCTGGAAGCCGCGCCCTTCCTCGCCACCGACCAGTGCCGAGCCCGGAATGTGGACGTCCTCCATGATGACATCGGCAATGTGCGCGCCCGATTGCCCCATCTTCTTGTCGGGCTTGCCCACGGTGATGCCGGGTGTGCTCATATCGACGATGAAGGCCGAGACGTGCGCGTTCTTGGGCAGCGCTTCCTTCGACGTACGCGCCATGATCAGGCCGATCCTGGCGCTTGGGCTGTTGGTGATGTAGCGCTTGGTGCCGTTGAGCCGGTAGCCGTTGCCGTCGCGCACGGCGGTGGTCTGCATCGCCGCGCTGTCCGATCCCGATCCTGGCTCGGTCAGGCCGAAGCAGGCAATCTCGCCACTGGCGATACGCGGCAGCCATTCGGCCTTCTGTTCAGGCGTGCCATGGTTCTTGATCGCGCTGCCGGTCATGCCGATGTTGATCGACACGGTGGAACGGTAGGCCGGCGAGGCATAGGCCATGTGCATCACCGTGGTGATGTATTGGCTGATGTTCATGCCCGCGCCGCCGAATTCCTCGGGGATGGTGATGCCGAACAGGCCCATCTCGCGCATTTCGTCGAGGATATCGTCGGGAATGCGGTCATTGGCAATCACGTCGTCCTCGGCGGGGATCAGCCGCTCGCGCACATAGCGTCGCAGCTGTTCGAGGAACTGTTCGAAGATTTCCGGGTCCATGCCGGGGTTGACGTTGGCCATGTCAGGGTTCCTCAGACGGGATCATAGGGAAAGACGTGCGCCGAAACCTCGTCGGCACGCGCAAAACTCGGGCGGAATGCGGGGATCAGCTCCTCGGCAATCGCCGTGGGCGTCCAGCCCTCCAGCTTGACCATCGAGCGTACCGGCCGCGGCTTGCTGAACAGCAGGATCTCGTTCTTGCGCACCGAGAAGATCTGGTTGGTAACGTCCTTGGAAAGGTCCGAAGCGAGGTAGGCCACCAGCGGCGCGATCTTGTCGGCGCTCATCGTCTGCATCCGCTCCACCCGCAGCTTCTGCTCGGGCGTCTCTGCCGGGATCGACGCGGTCATGCGGCTCCACGCAAACGGCGCGATGCAGTTCGACCGTACGCCCCAGCGCGCCATGTCGAGCGCGATCGACTGCGACATCGCCACCAGCCCCAGCTTCGCCGCCGAATAGTTGGCCTGTCCCACGTTGCCGATCAGGCCCGAGGTGGAGGTGAAGTGGATGAAGCTGCCCGAGGACTGTTCGCGGAAGTAGGGTGTCGCCGCCTTCGAGACATTGAACGCGCCCGTGAGGTTCACGTCGATGACGCTGGTCCAGTCCTCGTAGGACATCTTGTGCCAGATCGTGTCGCGCAGGATGCCGGCGTTGTTCACCACCGCATCGATCCGCCCGAACCGCTGCACCGCATCCTCGACGATGCTTGCCGCACCCACCGGATCGGCCACGCTGGCAAGATTGGCGTGAGCCTTGCCTCCCGCTGCCACGATATCGTTGACCGTGGTCTGCGCGGGGCCTGCATCTCCACCATCCCCGCCTTGCGCCACGCCTGGATCGTTGACCACCACCGCAGCACCTTCACGGGCGCAGAGCAGCGCGATCTCGCGCCCGATCCCGCGCCCGGCGCCAGTCACGGCAACGACCTTTCCATCCAGCACGCCGGCCATCCGAATCTCCCAACGGTGTCTTGTTGACACTCTTGTTAAGCGACCGATTAAACCATTTCAAGCGCTGCCACCACCACCTTCGGCAGCGCCTTTGGGAGAGGACTTCACAATCACCAAGAATTGTGGTTTGGAAGCTCAACCAATCACCTTGTGATTGAATCAAGGGTGGCTTCCGATGCGCTTCAAGGGCCTCGATCTCAACCTGCTCGTCGTGTTCGACGCGCTGATGGAAACGCGCAGCGTGACCCGCGCGGCAGAGCGGATCGGCCTGACCCAGCCTGCGACAAGCGCGGCCCTGCGCCGGTTACGCGACTACTTCCATGACGAGATCGTCGTCGCCGTAGGCAAGCGCATGCACCCCACGCCGTTCGCCGAGGGGCTCCACCCGCAGATTCAGCTCGCCCTGCGCGGGGTCGAGCGTGCGATCACCACGCCCACCGCGTTCGATCCGACGACCTCGACCCGCCGCTTTCGCATCGTCAGTTCGGACTACATCATGGTTGCCGTGCTGGTCCCCCTGATCGAGCGCTTTGCCGTAACGGCGCCGGGCGTGCGCGTGGAGATTATCCAGCCGACCGAACAGGCCGTGTCCGAACTGGAATCGGGCAAGGCCGACCTCCTCGTCACGCCCGAGCCGTTCCTTGCTGCCTGGCATCCGCATGAAATCCTGTTCGAGGAAGAACAGGTCGTGGTCGGCTGGGCAGAAAATCCGGTGCTCAAGCGGGGGCTTACCGAGGAAGACTTCTACGCCGCAGGTCACGTCACCGTCGCCTTCGGGGCCACGCGCACTCCAGCCTTTGCCGATTCCACGCTATCGCGCATGGGGCGCGAACGGCTGGTAGAAGTTACCGTGTCCAGCTTTGCCTCGGCGCCGTGGTTCATCGAGGGCACCGCGCGCCTTGCGGTTCTGCACGAGCGCCTCGTCCGCCAGATCGCCCGCCGCTTCAATCTGGCCTGGGCGCCAATGCCGTTCGCGTTTCCCAAGATGCACGAAATGATGCAATTCCATGAATCGCGCGCCGACGACGCCGGGCTCAGCTGGCTGCGCCAGCAGATGCGCGAGGTTGCCGCAGAGGCAGCTTGAGCGAAATTGCGCCGCAAACCTTCCCCCTTGATGGGGGAAGGATACCGTAGCTTGCGGGCTTGCCCGCTAGCGGAGGTTGGATGGGGGTGAAATTGCGCCGAGTTCGCGGGCAATGACAAGCGCAACTCCCCCGCGGTTGCCCAATACCTCGTTGTTCCAGAACCGCAGGACCCGGTATCCCTCTCTTGCGATCATTGCATCGCGACGCGCATCGTCTTTTCCACCGTGCTGACCACCATCGATCTCGATTACCAAACGTGCTTGGTGGCTTGCGAAATCACAGATTGCGTGAGCGAGCGGGACCTGTCGGCGAAAACGCCAACAGCCGAATTGCTCCTTGAGCAGGCGCCACATCACCGCTTCGGCTTCGGTGGGTTCACGCCGCATCTTTCGTGCGCGCTGAATTGCCAGAGGAGGTGGAGGCTTCTTCACGTGCGAATTTCACCCCCATCCAACTCCGCCTAGGCAGCAAGCTGCCAAGCCTTCGTATCCTTCCCCCATCAAGGGGGAAGGGAAAGCGGGTTTGCTACCAATTCTGCAGGACGGTCATTGGCAAATCATAGCCATCATCCGGATGCCGCTACTCGTTGCCAGACATCCAGCCACCACCCCTAGTGCGAGGTGCGTCGCGCCCGCTTGATCGTGCCGGAAAAGCTCAGCACGGCTTCCTCCTGTCCATCCGCGCCGTTGCGCAGGATCGTGCCGCGGGCAAAGACCAGGCTGCCCCCTGCGCGCACGCATTCTCCGCGCGCGGTCAGCATCTCGCCCGCCTGTGCGCCGCTGGCGAATTCGCAGTTCATCGTCACGGTCACGCCACTCACTTCGTCGCCGTTCGAGGCAGCGACCATGAACAGCGAGAAGTCGGCGAAGGTCATCAGCGATCCGCCATGGACGATGCCATGGCCATTGAGGTTCTTGGCTTCGGGAACGAACCCGGTGACGATGCCGCGCTCGTCGCGCTTCACGAAGAACGGACCGGTGCCGTCCTCGAACGGGTCCTTGCCCGACCATTTCCACCAGCCGGCCCAGGGACCGTCCTTGACCTGTTCGAAATTGCCCCTGATCGGCGAAGTCTCTGACGTGCTCATGGCCGCCTTCTTAAGCGGACGTTTGAAGGGCTGTCGATAGGGTCAGGCCACTTCCTCACGTTCGCGGGCCATCATGCGGGTTGCCAGCGTCCTTCCCGATATCCACGCATTCTCAACGCGCGGACCCAGCAGCCAGTCACCGCATACGCCGATTTTCGACTGTGCGCTCCACAGCGCGCCAAGGTTGCTGCCGGTCGACATCGCATAGCGCCAGCGATGGGCCGAGGCCGTGACCGGTTCCGGAAGGGTTTCCTCCAGCGCCTCGCTTAAGGCGGCAAGCAGGGCAGCCGTGACCTGCTCCACCGTGTCCTCGATGTGCTGGGTCGACCAGTGGGGGCTGGCCTGCACCACCCATGTTTCCGGGCCTTTGCGCCCCGGCTTGGCACCATTGCGCGCGGCCCAGCTTATCAGGCCCGCCTCGCGTACCGTGTCCTGTCGGCTCGGCAGCCGCTCGGCAAAGGCAAACATGCCGGTCCAGCACGGTTGCGACCGGGCAGCCAGCGCGGTTGCCGCCAGCGAAAGATCGTGCAGGGCCACGATGGCGGATGCCTGCTCGGGCGGGAGGGATACGACAACGGCGTCGAACGGCCCGGCCTGCAGCCGCTCTCCCGCAGCGGTCTCGCCGGTCAGGAACCAGCGATCCTCGCGGCGGACAAGGCCGCGCACGTGCCAGCCGAACGTCACGTCGTGCTGGTCGGCCATGTCCTTGATGACGGCGTTCATCGTCGGCACGCCGACCCACGCGCCGGTTCCGGCGGCAGGCCAGGGCGCAGCAACGCCGCTCGCCGACCAGCGCGCGACTTGCGCCATGAACGCGGGATCGCGCACCGTGAAGTACTGCGCGCCATGGTCGAAATGGGCATCGCCCAGCGGCGTGGTCATGCGGCGCGTCGACATGCGCCCGCCGGGGCCGCGCCCCTTGTCGTAAAGCGCTACGGTGTGGCCCGAGCGAACGAGCTGGGAAGCGCAGGAAAGACCGGACATTCCTGCGCCAACAATGGCAACATGCATCTTCATCGGTGTTTTCGCGGGCTCAACCACGTCCCATCAACGCCAGGACTTCCTTGCGGCTGCTGGCATCGTCGAGGAAGCAACCGAGCATCCGGCTCGTCACCATCCCCACGCCATGCGTCCTGACCCCCCGTCCAGTCATGCAGCCGTGCTGCGCCTCGATCACCACCGCGACCCCTTGCGGCTGGAGATTGTCCCAGATGCACTTGGCGACTTCCGCCGTCAGCCGCTCCTGCACCTGCAACCGGCTGGCATAGCCGTGAAGCACGCGCGCCAGCTTGGAAATGCCGACCACGCGGTCCTTGGGCAGGTAGGCGATCGAGGCGGTGCCGATGATCGGCGCCATGTGATGTTCGCAATGGCTCTGGAACGGGATGTCGCGCAGGAGCACGACTTCGTCGTAGCCGCCCACTTCCTCGAACGTGCGCGAAAGGTGCAGGCCCGGGTCCTCGGCATAGCCGCGGCAATATTCGCGCCAGGCCCGTGCCACACGCTTGGGCGTATCGAGCAGGCCCTCGCGCTCGGGTTCGTCGCCCGACCAGCGGATCAGCGTGCGGATCGCCTCCTCGACCTCGGCGGGAACGACGATCTTCCCGTCCTCGCCGATCACGTCAGCCATGCCCGATGAGGCGGCGAGGGAGGGTGACAGGACGTTCATCGGCAAAGGCTCCGATCCGGCACGAAAAAAGGTTGCGGAATGAAGTCCGGATGCGCCCCGGCCCTGTCAGGAACAACACGGACCAAAGGGCACGGGCTGGAAATGCGCGGAAAGGCGCGTATATCTGTCCGCATGTCCATAGCCGAGATGATCGCCTCCAGCCCGACGGCCGCCGTCATCAGCAATCCGCGTTTGCCGGACAACCCGATCATTGCCTGCAATGACGCGTTCGTCGAACTGACCGGATACCCGCGAGAGGAGATTATCGGCCGCAACTGCCGCTTCCTCCGCGGGCCCACGACGGAGGACGACAAGGCGAGGGTCCTGCGTGAAGGCATTCACCGCAAGCAACCGGTGATGGTCGAAATTATCAACTACAAGAAGGACGGCACCCGCTTCCGCAACGCGGTGATGGTCGCGCCGATCTTCGATGCCGAAGGCGAAGTTGAATACTTCCTTGGCTCCCAGGTCGAACTGCCCGAAGAACAAGGCGCAGCCAACGACGTGCGCCGCAATGGCGCTGCTGAACGCGTCGAACGCCTCAGCCGTCGCCAGAAGGAAATCCTCGTGCTCATGGCGGCCGGAAAGCTCAACAAGCAGATCGCCTACGAACTGGGCCTTAGCGAACGCACCGTGAAGATGCACCGCTCCGCCGTGCTCAAGGGGCTGGACGTGAAGACCAGCGCCGATGCCATCCGCGTGGCGATCGAAGCCGGGTTCTGACGCCCGTCAGCGGTCCAGGAGCTCAGCGCTCTAGCGGCCGCACGCCCTCGATGCGCATTTCGCACCACACGCCAGCCGGATCGAAGTTCAACTCCAGTCCTTCGATCCCCGGCTGCGGCACCAGCAGCGGCGAGCCTATGCCCGGGCGCGCGGGGCTGGTAACGCGCGGGCCGCCTTTCTCCGCACACAAGATATAGAGCGTCGAACCCGACGGGCCGATGAACCAGCTCAGCTCCACATGGCCCCGCCCGCCCGACAGTGCGCCGTACTTTACCGCATTGGTGCACAACTCGTGCAAAGCCATGATCAGCGGAATGCAGCTTCCAGCCGGCAGCACGCACGGTTCTCCCGTCATGCGGATGCGGTCGTCGTGTTCGAACGGGGCGACCGTGTCGCGCACGAGTTGCGGCAGCCGTCCTTCCGCCTCTGCGCCGATCTGCAAGAGATCGCTCGCAGCGGCAAGCCCTTCGATCCGCAGGCTGAACTCCTTGTAGAAATCCATCGCCGATGCCGCCTTGGGCCCGCGCGAGGCGAGCGCCTGGATCAGCGTCAGCATGTTGCGCACGCGGTGGCGCAGCTCGCGATTGTAGCGCTCCTGCTCGGCATTGACGACCGCGATCCGCCGCATAGCCCCGCGCAGGATGCTGCCGATCAGGACCGTCAGCCCGCCCGAGAACACGAACAGCATGAAGAGCAGGCTGCGCACGACGCTCATCTGCGAGAACCAGGGTTCGCCCCCGAAAAGCCGCTGTGCCAGCAGGGAAGCAACAACCAGGTAGGTCAGGGCGTAGCGCAGCTCGAGTGCGAGCGATGCAATCAGCAAGGCAGGCCAATAGGTCACGAACGGCCGCCCGAGCGCGCCCATGTCGAGCGAGGCGCGCAATATCGTGGGCACGACAAGCAGCACCGCAATCCACGCCAGCGATTCCGCAGGCGACCGCACATGGCCAACCAGCGCCCGCACGATTCGTGCCTGACGTGTCTCGCCCACTGCCACGCTCCACCCCCAAATTGCCTGCGACCGGCATGTGCCACGGATTGGTCCGCTATGGACCTCGGTAATCTCCGGCGCGTGCCAAGTCCAAGGAAATTGCTGATTTTGCCGCCAGTTCGGGAGCGTTAACCAACAGTCGCGAGCGCCTCGAAGTCCACCTTGAGCGGCGTTGCCAGCCGCAGCACGTCCGCCAGCGCGATGACTTCGGCCACCGCTGCGGCTTCCGCCACGGTCAGGCCCGAGAAGTCCGGCAGGAACGCCCGGCAGGTCTGCAGCAGATTGGCAGGCGAACGCTCCAGTTCGGAACGATAGGCTTCCAGCGAGTGGCAACCGTCGATCTCGCTCCACGCGATGCCGCTGGGAGAGGGCCGTTCGTGGTAGGCCCAGAGCGCATGGATCGCGCGCTCCACCGCCATCTGCACCTGCTCGACCACCAGCGCGCCCGAGGCGCGAGCCTTAAGGCGTTGGCGGTAGCGGCGTTGGCGTTCGGCGTTGGAAAGAGGCATGGCTTTGATTCTACGCGTTAACCCAATTTGATCCTACTCCGTTACGTTACTTATCCAGTCCGCAACGTACTTTGACCTGCATCAAGGCCGAGATTGTATGTGTTGCATATGATCTTGGCAGGCGCCGCATCGAAGGCCTGTTCGATTCGGCGACAAGATCGCTTGGGAGACCAGATGCATGGAACACCATCAGACCCCGTCCGCCGCTGCCCGCGAACAGGCCTTGCGCCGCGCCATCCCGCTGTTCGACGGCGCCCCGGCCTCGCGCGGCTATGAACTCAATGCCATGTGCTTTTCGTTCAACGAGAAAGCCAACCGCGATGCCTTCCTTGCCGATGAGGAAGCCTATTGCGCCCGCTTCAACCTGACGCCGCAGCAGCGCAAGGCCGTTGCCGAGCGCAACGTGCTGGCCATGCTCGAGGCCGGCGGCAACGTCTATTACCTTGCCAAGCTTGCCGGCATCTTCGGCCTTGGCGTGCAGGACCTCGGCGCCCTCCAGACCGGCATGTCCGTCGACCAGTTCAAGGCCATGCTCGTCGAATGGGCAGCCAAGATCCCCACCAAGGAGAATGCATGATGGCACAGGTCATCGGCGGCTATTTCACCAGCCACGTCCCCGGCATTGGCGGCGCGATCATGCGCGGCGATCAGGACACGCCCTACTGGAAGCCGTTCTTCCAGGGCTTCCCACCGATCCGCGAATGGCTGGCGCAAGCGAAGCCAGACGTCGCCGTGGTCTTCTCCAACGATCATGGCCTGAACTTCTTCCTCGACAAGATGCCGACCTTCGCGGTTGGCGCAGCGCCTTCGTACGACAACGCCGACGAAGGCTGGGGCCTGCCGGTCTACAAGAGCTTCGAGGGCCACCCGGCGCTTTCGTGGCACCTGATCGACAGCTTGGTGCGCGACGAGTTCGACATCACCACCTGCCAGAAGATGCTGGTCGACCACGCTGTGTCGATCCCGTTCGAACTGGCCTATCCCGGTGTCGAGACATGGCCGATCAAGCTTGTGCCGATATCGATCAACACCGTGCAGTATCCGTTGCCCAGCCCGAAGCGGTGTCTGGCGCTGGGCCGTGCGGTCCACCGCGCCCTGCAATCGTGGGGCGGGGACGAGCGCGTGCTGATCTGCGGCACAGGGGGCCTGTCGCACCAGCTCGACGGTCCGCGCGCCGGCTTCATGAACCCGGACTACGACCTGTTCTGTCTGGATAACCTGGCGAGCAACCCGGAAGCACTGACCGGCCACACTGCCGAGGAAGTGGCGGAGCTTGCCGGCACCCAAGGTGTCGAGATCCTCAACTGGATCGCTGCACGCGGCGCCATGGGCGAACAGGGGATGAGCGAAGTCAGCCGCAACTACCACATCCCGATCAGCAATACCGCCGCCGCGAGCCTGCTGCTGGAACCGGCTTAAAGCCAGGAGCCCAAGGTCGGGAGCCTAGCTCCTGCGGCGGGTCTTGCGCGTCGTCTTCGCCGGAGCCTTGCGCTTCGGCGGAGGCGCGACCTTTGGCTGGATATCCGGCCAGGCATCGGCGATCGCCGCCTTCACCACCATGCGGCCCTGCAGGGTCTGCGCTTCGTCATGGCTGGCGAGATAGGTTGCCACCACATCGCGCACCTGCCCCGCACTCACGTCGTCCGGCACCTTGGGCGGGCGCTCCATACTGCGAAACCCGTCGAGCACGCCGATCACGTAGGACAGGCACATGGCCCTGTCGACCGGCGCCTTGGCCGAGCACGCCTCGTTCAGCTGCGCGCCGCTCATCCACTCGGCCCGCGCAGGTGTGGCAAGCAGGGTCAACACGGCAAGAGCGGGAAAACAGCGCAACACGATCAGGGCAACTCCGGGCAATCGACCATCCACAACCCGCGCCAGGCGGTTTTGATCCTCGCTCTTGCCCCGGTGGCGCGACCATCGGCGATAGCGGTGGCGGATTGGCTGCTACTTGCACGCCCGAGTGAAAAGCGGACTTTCCGGATGCGACGCCTAACCAGACTCTGGCTCAATCCCATGATCCCCCATTCGGGGCACGACCCATCCGAGTATCACCGGCACTAAGCTGATCATTAATCCGCCGATGTTGAAAGTTATATGATCCGAAAGACGCCACGTTGGCCCGATGCCGAACTGGAGGATCATCAAAAGCAACCATGCAGTGGATAGGTTCGCATTGCGAAGGCGATGATAAGTCATCAGCGTAAGGGTAATCGCGGCAGAAACCCCGACAAGAAAAACAAGCCAAGCGGGGATGCCGATATTTACAGAAGCCAAAGCAACACAAATGATCGCTACAAGCGTTGCCGATCCAATCCGGTAGCGTGGCCTCTCTGCGTAGCGTTTGATATTCATCTGCATCAATAGCGGCTTAAGATACGAACAATCCGTTTTCCACCCCATTCCTGCTGTTCGGAGCAAAGGTCGACAGCCCCGAAAGCTGCCGTGATCCCGGGTATGAACCAGCGATCACGCCTTCTGTTGCAGGCACTGGACAAGAACGACCCATGGCGCCGGATCAGGTCAGGGGCCATTCGCTTCAGCAGATGGCGGAAGCGTCAGTTCAGCCTAACCCCTCCACCACCCCCAGGGTCAGGATCAGAACTTGTTGTCCCTCGGGAAGCCGTTGGGTGGCAGGCGGCCTGCTGCACCGCGGGCGACCTTCCATGGCAGGAGGTCCTTCTCGACGCGGGTGCGGCCGGATTCGCCGCCCATCGTCCATGACAGGCCGTCTTCCAGCTTCAGCGTGATCACGTCCGACATCTCGCCGTCCTTGTAGCGCTGCAGGGTCACGCCCTGCCCCTTGGCGAGGAGCGGCACCTCAGACAGGGCGAAGATCACCAGCTTGCGGTTTTCGCCGATCACCGCGACATGATCGTGTTCGGGCGCAATCTCGCGCACCACGGCCAGCTTCACGCCGGGCTTTGTGGAAACCACGCCGCGACCTTTTCGGGTTTCGGCGAGCAGTTCGTCCATCTCGGCGGCGAAGCCCCGGCCGGTGTTGGCGGCGAGCAGAAGCTGTCCCTTGGGCTTGTAGACGGTGACGCTGACGATCTGCGCTTCCGGGTCGATATCGACCATCGTGCGGATCGGTTCGCCGAAGCCGCGCGCGCCGGGGAGCTTGTCGGCCCCCACGGTGTAGAAGCGGCCGTTGTCGACCGCGACGAGCAGCTTGTCGGTGGTCTGGCAGTGGAAGGCGAAGGCGGGGCCATCGCCTTCCTTGAACTTGAAGTCGCCATCAAGCGGAACGTGGCCCTTGGCCGCCCTGATCCAGCCCCTGGCGGAGAGGATCACCGTGACCGGCTCCTTCTCGATCATCGCGTCCATGCTGAATTCGCGCGTCGGCGCGGCTTCGGCGATGGTGGTGCGGCGGCGGCCGAGCGGGGTGTCCTCGGCGTAGTCCTTGCGCAGGGCGCCCAAGTCGCGCTTGAGGCGGGTGCGCTGGCGGGCCGGGCTGTCGAGCAGCTTCTGCAGCTCCTCCTGCTCGGCCAGCAGTTCGTCACGCTCCTTGCGCAGCTCCATTTCCTCGAGCTTGCGGAGCGAGCGCAGGCGCATGTTGAGGATGGCTTCGGCCTGGCGGTCAGTCAGTTCGAACTCGGCCATCATCACCGGCTTGGGCTCATCCTCGGTGCGGATGATCTCGATGATCCGGTCGAGGTTGAGGTAGGCGATGATATAGCCGCCGAGCAGTTCCAGGCGGCTCGCGATCTTGTCCAGGCGGTGCTGCGAGCGGCGCAGCAGGATGTCGATCTGGCTGATCACCCATTCCTGCAGCACCAGCTTGAGACCCAGAACCCCCGGCGTGCGGTGCGAATCCAGCACGTTGAGGTTGAGGCCGAAGCGGTTTTCGAGATCGGTCAGCTTGTAGAGCGATTCCTTGAGCAGTTCGGGATCGACGTTGCGGCTCTTCGGGATCAGGACGAGGCGGATCTGCTCGTCGGATTCGTCGCGGATGTCCTCGAGAATCGGCAGTTTCTTGTCGGCAATGAGCTGGGCGATCTGTTCGATCAGCTTGCTCTTCTGCACCATGTAGGGGATTTCGGAGACGACCAGCTGCCACTGCCCGCCGCCCAATTTCTCGACGCCGGTTTCCTCCCAGTTCCCCGCCTCGTCACGGCCCGTGGAAAAGCGCCCGCGCACGCGGATCGCGCCGCGCCCGGTTTCATAGGCGTGGGAGATGACGGCGGGACTATCGACGATGACGCCGCCGGTCGGCAGGTCCGGTCCGTGGAAAACTTCCATCAGCTGGCTGTGTTCGGCGTGGGGATTGTCGATCAGCAGCAACGCGGCGTCGATGATCTCGGCGACATTGTGGCTGGGGATGTTGGTCGCCATGCCCACGGCGATGCCGCTGGAGCCGTTGGCGAGCAGATTGGGGAACAGGCCGGGGAAGATTTCCGGCTCCTCGTCCTCACCGTTGTAGGTGGGGACGAAATTGACGGTGCCTTCGTCAAGCCCGGCCATCAGCTGCATCGCCGTGCGCGTCAGGCGAGCTTCGGTGTAGCGGTAGGCGGCGGCATTATCGCCATCGACGTTGCCGAAGTTGCCCTGCCCCTCGACCAGCGGATAGCGCAGCGACCAGTCCTGCGCGAGGCGGACCATGGCATCGTAGACCGAGGCATCGCCATGGGGGTGATACTTGCCGATCACATCGCCCACCACGCGCGCCGACTTCTTGAAGGCGTCGGTGGGGTTGAGCTTCAGCTGGCGCATCGCCCAGAGCAGGCGGCGGTGGACCGGCTTCAGTCCATCGCGCAGATCGGGGAGCGAACGCGCGGTGATCGTGGAGAGCGCGTAGACGAGGTAGCGCTCCGACAGTGCGGAATCGAACGGGGCATCGACGATTGCGTCGAAAGGATCGGGCTCGGTCGTGTCTGTCGCCATGGTTGGAACGCCTTAGCAACACGTCCGCCCGTGCGGAAGTCACGGAACAACCGCAGTCCCCGGCAATTCTTGGGGGGAACGGGCAAATGCCGCCCCGAATTCCCCCAAAGGAGATTTTCATGAGCAAGCGCGTGCTGATCGTCGCGACCGACGGATTCGAACAGTCGGAACTCGAAGGCCCCAAGAAGGCGTTGGAAGACGCCGGAATCGAAACCGTGGTTGCCAGCCTCAAGGCAGGTTCGATCACCGGCTGGAAGGACAAGAACTGGGGCGATGCCGTCGCGGTCAACATCACGCTCGATGAAGTGGACGCCAACGAATACGACGCGCTGCTGCTTCCCGGCGGCCAGATGAACCCGGACATCCTGCGCATGGACGACCGCGCGGTCGACATCGTCAATGAGTTCGACGATCTCGACAAGCCGATCGCCGCGATCTGCCACGGCCCTTGGCTTCTCGTGGAGGCTGACATCGTCGACGGCCGCACCGTCACCGGGTGGCCCTCGATCCTGACCGACCTTGCCAACGCCGGTGCCGACGTCGTGGACGAGGAAGTCGCCGTGGACGGCAACCTGATCACCAGCCGCAAGCCTGACGACATTCCCGCGTTCTCGAAGGCGCTGATCGAGATGCTGGCTGACGACTGATACCACTTCTGGCGGTTTCCGGGGGTTCACCCCGCCCTCGGGAACCGCTAGGGTCGTATCAGATGAAACAGCTTGATCACACAGAACACAAACTGATCGAGGGGATGGATGCCGCCGCCATGCTGGCGCAGGTGGAGGCATGGTGCACGGTCAATACCGGCACCGGCAACCTTCCGGGGCTCGAAGCGCAGTGGAACCTGCTGGCCGACGCCTTCGCCGCATTGCCCGGAGACATTCGCAAGGTCGAGCCGGCCCCGGTCACCGCGATCGCCGCCGACGGGCACGAGGTGCAGACAGCAAACGGCGCGCATTTCGTGCTGTCGGTCAGGCCGGAGGCGCAGCGGCGCTATCTGCTGACCGGCCACATGGACACGGTGTTCCCCCCTGCCCATCCTTTCCAGACCCTGCGCTGGCTCAACGCGGAAACGCTGAATGGCCCGGGCGTTGCCGACATGAAGGGCGGCATCGCGGTGATCCTCGCTGCGCTCAAGGCATTCGAGCAGAGCCCTGCTGCGGCCGGGGTTGGCTATGACGTGATGATCAATTCGGACGAGGAGACCGGCAGCCTGTCTTCCGCCCCGCTGATCGCGCAGCTGGCACAAGGCAAGGCGGCGGCGCTGACCTACGAACCTTCCGCCCTGCCAGATGGCACGCTGGCCGGAGAGCGTCCGGGAAGCGGGAACTACAGCGCGGTGATCAAGGGCCGATCGGCCCACGCCGGGCGCAATCCGCAGGACGGACGCAACGCGGTGATCGCGGCGGCCGACATGGCGCTGAAGCTGAAGGGTCTGGAGCGTCCCGGCCTCTCCATCAACCCTGCCAGGATCGATGGCGGGAGCGCCAACAACGTCGTGCCCGACTATGCGATCCTGCGCTTCAATGTCCGGCCTCGGCTGCCGGCAGTTGCCGTGGAGTTCACCGAGAGTCTGCGAGAGTTGGTGCAGAGTCTCGAAGCGTTGCACGAGGTTGCAATCCACCTCCATGGCGGGGTGTCACGGCCACCCAAGCCGCTGACCCAAGAGGCCGAGGCGCTGTTCGGACTGGTGCGCGAGTGCGGCGAATCTCTTGGCCAGACGATCCGTTGGCAGGCCTCGGGCGGGGTCTGCGACGGTAACAACATTGCCGCCTGCGGCGTGCCGGTGGTCGATACCATGGGCGTGCGCGGCGGGGCGATCCATTCCGATCAGGAGTACCTGATCGTGCCATCGCTGGCTGAGCGCGCCGCCTTGTCCGCGCTTGTCCTGCATCGACTGTCCGGGGGACACCAATGACATTTCGCATCCGCGCCGCGCGCGCGAACGATCTCCAACCGCTCTACGAGATGGCCAAGCTGACCGGCGGCGGCTTCACCAACCTGCCACCCGACCGCAAGGCCCTGACGGCGAAGCTGGCGCGGGCATCGGAGGCCTATGGCAATAGCGAGGAGGGCGATCCGAAAAATCCGAAGGACGAGCTGTTCGTCCTGGTTCTGGAGGATACGACCACCGGCGAAGTGCGCGGCACGGCGCAGATCTTCACCTCGGTGGGGCGCCAATGGCCGTTCTATTCCTATCGCATGGCCACGCTGACCCAGCATTCGAAAGAGCTGAACCGCACCTTCCGCGCCGAGATGCTCAACCTTGTCACCGACCTTGAAGGATCGAGCGAAGTGGGCGGGCTGTTCCTGCATCCTTCCGAACGCGCAGGCGGGCTTGGCATGCTGCTCGCGCGCAGCCGCTATCTGTTCATCGCGATGCACCGGAAGCGCTTTGGCGACAAGATTCTGGCGGAGCTGCGCGGGGTGATCGACGAGCGCGGCGGATCGCCGTTCTGGGACGGCGTGGCCGGTCGCTTCTTCGGCATGAGCTTTCAGGAAGCAGACTATTTCAACGCGATCAACGGCAATCAGTTCATTGCCGACCTGATGCCCAAGCACCCGGTCTATATCGCCATGCTGCCCGAGACCGCGCGCTCTGCCATCGGTCTGCCCCACCCTTCGGGCCGCGCCGCGATGCGGATGCTGGAAGAGGAAGGCTTTGCCTACGAAGGCTACGTCGACATCTTCGATGGCGGCCCGACGATGACCGCGCGGACCGACCGGGTGCGCTCGATCTGCGAGGCGAAGGAGGTGCCTGTGGCGCACATCCGCGCGCCCGAGGGTAGCGGCAACGTGACCAAGGCTCTGGTGGCGACGGGCAAGCTGGCCGAATACCGCTGCACTTTCGCCGAGATAGCCGAGGCGGACGATGGCCTGACGCTCGACCCCGTAGCCGCCACCGCTCTCGGCGTAAGCGTGGGTGACATGGTCTGGTTTGTCGGTCGCTAAGGAAAAGACATGCCTCTGGTGGAAATCAACTTCGACGGTCTGGTCGGACCGAGCCACAATTATGCAGGCCTCAGCCTTGGCAACCTGGCCTCGGCCAGCAACGCGGGCGAGGTGTCCTACCCGCGCGCGGCAGCGCTTCAGGGCTTAAGCAAGATGCGGCACAAGCTGGGCCTCGGGCTGGCCCAAGGGCTGTTCACGCCCCTGCCCCGCCCCAACCCGGTACTGCTCGGCGCGCTCGGGCTTGAAAGCATCGACGAAAGCGATGCGGCGCAGCGGCGGTTGCGGGCGGCGGCGTGGTCTGCGTCATCAATGTGGACGGCCAATGCGGCGACGGTGAGCCCCGCCCCTGACACCGCGGACGGGCGCTGCCACCTGACTGCGGCGAATCTGGTGACGATGCCCCACCGCTCGCAGGAATGGCCCGATACGGTGCGCCAGTTGCGCCTCGCCTTTGCCGACAGCACCGCCTTTGCCGTGCACGATGCGGTGCCGCCGTGCTTCGGCGACGAGGGCGCGGCAAACCACATGCGCATGTGCGCGAGCCACGATGCGCCGGGGATCGAGATCTTCGTCTACGGGACGACTGGCGGCGCCTTCCCCGCACGCCAGCACGAGCAGGCGAGCCGCGCCGTGGCACGGCTGCATGGCCTCGATCCCGAGCGCTGCCTGTTCGTGGAACAGGCGAGCGAGGCGATTGCGGCAGGCGCGTTCCACAACGACGTGGTGGCCGTGGCCAACGAGCGGGTGCTGTTCACGCACGAACAGGCCTTTGCTGACCCCGAAGGCACTTATGCCGCGATCCGCGAGAAGTTGCCCGAGGCCGAGATCGTGGTGGTGCCGGCCAGCGTGGTGAGCCTTGGCGATGCGATCAGGAGCTACCTGTTCAACGCACAGTTGCTGACGCTTCCACGGGGCGAGATGGGCCTGGTGATCCCGCTCGAGGCGTGGGAGACGCCATCAGTGCGCGGCTGGCTGGAAGGGCACGTTGCCTCGAACGGCCCGATCCGCAAGGTGCTGCCGGTGGACGTGCGCCAGTCGATGGCCAATGGCGGCGGACCTGCCTGTCTGCGCCTGCGAGTTGTCGCCGATCCTGCCACTGTCGACCCGCGCTTTTTGCTGGACGAGGCGAAGATCGCGGGGATCGAGAGGGTGGTGGAGGCGCACTGGCCCGAGCAGATCGATCCTGCTGATCTGGGGGCGGAATCCCTGGGCCGCGCAGTGGTCAGCGCCCGGCAGGCACTGCTCGAATTGCTGGAGGTGCAGGAACTGGCCTGAGCCTTGCGGCGTATCTTCCGAAAGAGCCGCTTCACAGGTTGTCGCTTCGCTTTACAGTGAAGATTGGATTAACCAGACTATTGCCAGCGTTTCATGATCTGGCACGATGCTTGCGGAGAGACTCGCCGACGAGGGGCGCCTCGTCAAATGAGGATATTGCTTCGGATGTTTCGCAAGATCGGTCGCCTGTTTGTCATCAAGACCCGCTTCGAAGCGTTCGCGGTGATCTACGCGCTGGCGCTGGGCGCGGTGGAGCGCGGGCACGCCTATCTTGGCCAGTATCCGGGCTTTGCCGGCAAGTTGCTGTTCGTCGCAGCCACCGGCGCGGTGTTCATCGCCGGGGCGAAGATCCTCGACTCGCTGCGGATGGAGCGGCGGCTGCAGGAGCTTGAGGCGAAGGCCGAGGGGTAGTGCCAGCGTCCTTCGACAAGCTCAGGACGAGCGGGACTTGGGACTACCTTTTGAAAGCCGCTCATCCTGAGCTTGTCGAAGGATCGCAGCAAAGCAAGTAGGGCGATTCTGTTGCTAGGCTCGCCCCCAGCCCCCGGTTTCCGATTCTGTTACCCGGTTCGGTCCGAACCGTGCTTTCGCTTTATAACTTCAGGGCGTTAGCCCCTAGAATTATGCGGCGAGAGCAAGTGCTTCGTTGTCGTTGGCACTTGTGAGTTTTGAGCCTTGAACGGGTTACTCAGCCCGGGCAAAAACAGCGCTTTTCAACACACGTCGATCCTAGTTCGGCCCCATCAACACCCTTGCGACAACAAGGCCCGCATCCCGAAAGACACGGTAGTGATGGTGGAGCCGCCGGGTACCGCCCCCGGGTCCGCTGTGCCTATTGCACGCCGCAGTTTATCACCATAGCCGGCCGAAACCGGCAGGGACCCATATAGGGATGCGGGCGCAAATGAAAAGGGGCGGGATTGCGCCTGCCCCTTTGAAGTTGTTCTGGCAAGGCGCTTCAGCCCTTGGCCCTCAGCGCATCGCGGATTTCGGCGAGGAGTTCGACCTCGGTCGGGCCGGCGGGCGCGGCGGGTGCTTCCTCGGCGGGCTTTTCGAAGGCCTTGTTGATCGCCTTGACCAGCAGGAAGATGATGAAGGCGACGATCACGAAATTGACCGCCTGGGTGATGAAATCACCATACCCGATCATCGGCACCCCGGCGGCCTTCAATTCGGCATAGCTGGACACATCGCCCTTGAAGTCTGCCGGGACCGGGCCGAGGCGCACGAAAAAACGGCTGAAATCGACGCCGCCGGTGATGAAGCCGACGACCGGCATGATCACGCTTTCGGTGAGCGAGGTGACGATCTTGCCGAATGCGCCACCGATGATCACGCCGACCGCCAGATCGAGCACATTGCCCCGGGCGATGAATTTCTTGAACTCTGCGAACATGCCGACCACTTCCCCCTTCACGTCCTGATTAACCATGATCCCTTTTCCGTTGGTTGCCATCGTGCGCGGAACGCCACAAGTGGCAATCGGTTGCAGCATGGGGGATACTTGAACCGTTTCGGCGGACCGCTATCTCTGCTGCATAACTTTAGGGGAACTCACGTCGATGGCCGCTACCCGCTTCACGCAGATCGCTTTTGCCACCGTTGCCGCTGCCAGCCTTTCGGCCTGCGGGATCAACTCGGTCCCCGCGGCCGAGGAAGAAGCCAAGGCGCGCTGGGCGGACGTCGAAAGCTCGTACCAGCGTCGTGCCGACCTGATCCCGAACCTGGTCGCCACGGCCAAGGGCGCGGCGGCTTCGGAAACCCAGATCCTGACCAACGTGACCAACGCGCGCGCCGCCGCCACGTCGATCAACATCACTACCGACGATCTTTCCAATCCGGAAGAGTTCGAGAAATTTCAGAACGCGCAGAACCAGTTGACCCAGGCGCTGGGCCAGCTGCGCACGGTGGTGGAGAACTATCCGCAGTTGCAGAGCCAGGCGCGCTTTGCCGACCTGATGGTGCAGCTCGAAGGCACCGAGAACCGCATCAATGTTAGCCGCACCCGCTACAACGAGGCGGTGCAGGCCTACAACACCACGATCCGCACCTTCCCCGACGCGATCGGCGCGAAGCTGATCCATGGGGCCAAGCCGATGGTGCCGTTCAAGGCTGCTGCCGGATCGGACGTGGCGCCGACCGTCAATTTCGACATGAATGCACCGGCGCCTGCAGCGTCGGGCAAGTGACGTGACCCGCCAGTTGCGGGCTTTCTGGCAGACTGTTGCGCTGCTGTTCCTGCTGATCGCGGGAGCAGCACACGCGGCCATGCCCGCACGGCCTGCGGGACCGGTGCTGGATCAGGCCGGGATCATACCCGATGCCGACGAGGCGGCGCTTGCGCAGAAGCTTTCCGCCTACAACGCGCAGACCGGGCGGGCGGTGATCGTGGCCACGGTCGCCTCGCTCGACGGGCAGGATATCGAGACATATGCCAATACGCTGTTCCGGGCCTGGGGCGTGGGCGGGAAGGAGACCGATCAAGGCCTTCTGTTCCTGATTGCGCCCAATGACCGCAAGGTGCGGATCGAGGTGGGCTATGGGCTGGAGGAGTTCCTGCCCGACGTGCTGGCTGGCCGGATCATCTCGGGCGCGGTGACGCCGCTCTTCAAGGCGGGCGACTATCCGGGTGGCATAAACGCCGGCATCGACCAGATCCTGACCCAGCTTAACCGCAGTCCCTCAGATGCCAAAGCTGTGGCGGAAGCGGCCAAGGCCGGTGCGCGCGAGGGCGTCTCAGGCGGATCGACCATAGGCAGCGCGATATTCTGGGTGGTTCTGATCGTGGTGATGATCGCCGTCTTCGGCCGTCGTCGGAAGGGGTATGTGCAGCGGCGCAGCGGAATCGATCCGGGCATCGTGCTGTGGGGCATCAGCGAAATTGCGCGTGCCGCATCGGATAACCGCCATTCCGGCGGCTGGGGCGGCGGCGGCGGGTCCGACTGGGGCGGTGGCTTCGGTGGCTTTGGCGGCGGCGATTCCGGTGGCGGCGGCGCTTCGGGGGACTGGTGATGAGCAGGCTGGTGCAGATGACCGAGGCAGATCACAAGCTGGTCTCCGACGCCGTGGCCGCAGCGGAGGCGCAGAGCGCGGGCGAGATCGTGACGATCGTGACGCCACTATCCGACAGCTACCGCGACGTGGCGCTGGTCTGGAGCGCTCTGGTGGCGTTCGTGGCGCTGGCCGTGGTGGACATGTTCGCCGGGTTCTACCTGCCCGTCGTCGAGCAGGTGCTGGGGTTGTGGGCGTTCGAATGGACTCCGCGCGCCGTACTGGGACTGGCGCTGACGGTTATCACGCTGAAGTTCGGGGCCATGTACCTGCTCATGCGGTTCACGCCGCTCGGCCTGTGGCTGACGCCGCGCCGGGTCCGCAATGCGCGGGTGCGCGAGCGGGCGCTGACGTGTTTCCGGGTTGGGGCAGAAAGCCGGACGACTGGCCATACCGGCGTGCTGATCTACCTGAGCCTTGCCGAGCACCGAGCCGAGATCATCGCCGATGCGGCGATTGCCTCGAAGGTTTCGCCCGAGACCTGGGGGCTGGCGATGAAAGCCATGCTTGACCCGCTGCGGCAGGGACGGATGGCGGAAGGCATGGCAGCGGCGGTGGCCGAGGTGGGCAGGGTCCTGGCCGAGCATTTCCCACGTTCCAGCGATGACAAGAACGAACTGCCCGACAGGTTGATCGAAGTATGAGTCTTGAAGAAGAGTACCGCGACCATCCTGAGCAGGTGCACTGGCAAGGGCGTTTCATCGTCGCCAAGACGCGCGGACGGTGGGAATATGTCTCGCGCAATCGCAACATCAAGGCGGCCGTAATCCTTGCGATCGAAGACGGGCACGTGCTGCTGGTCGAGCAGTTCCGCGTGCCTCTCGGGCGCCCGTGCATCGAACTGCCCGCCGGGCTGATCGGTGACGAAGCAGGTGCGGAGAACGAGGACCCGACCGCTGCGGCGGCGCGCGAACTGGAGGAAGAGACCGGCTATCGGCCGGGCCGGATCGAATCGCTGGGCGAGTTCCATTCCTCGCCGGGCATGGTGACCGAGGCCTTCACGCTGTTCCGCGCGCGCGATCTGGAAAAAGTTTCCGAGGGCGGCGGCGTGGAAGGCGAAGGCATTACCGTCCACCGGGTTGCCCTTACGGAAATCGAGCGCTTCCTCAGCCAGAAGCGTGGCCAAGGCTATGCCATCGACGTGCGGATGCTGCTGCTGCTCGCGCCGGGAATCATGGGCTGATCTTGCGCTGACGTTTCCGGGACTTGCGCGATCGGGCGCGAGTTGCTTCGTTGCCGACAATCAACAGGTGGAAAGCCCACCCCCGACCCCTCCCGCAGGCGGGAGGGGCTGGGGGTGGGCCTCTTCACTTGGCGCGCAAAGACGTTGGAGAGGACAAACATGGGCAGGGTTCAGGGCAAGAAGGCACTCGTCACCGGGGCAGCGCAGGGCCTTGGTGCGGCGCATGCGTGGATGCTGGCGCGCGAGGGGGCACGGGTCCTGCTGACCGACATCAACGGCGATGGCGCAGCGGCGCAGGCCGAAGCGATCAACGCCGAACTGGGCGCCGGGACGGCCTTTGCCATGCGCCATGACGTGACCCAGGAAAGCGATTGGGACGCAGCGATTGCGCTGGCGGCGGAAAAGCTGGGCGGACTTTCGGTGCTGGTCAATAACGCTGGCGTTGGCGTGCGCGGGAATATCGAAACCTGCACGCTGGAGGAATGGCATCGCGGCTTTGCCATCAATGTCGATTCCGTTTTTCTCGGCTGCCAGAAGGCCCTGCCCCTGCTGCGCGACAACCAGCCTGCCTCGATCGTCAACATCAGCTCGATCGCCGGCCTGATCGCTTCGGACACCATGCCCGGCTATAATGCCAGCAAGGCGGCGGTGTGGATGCTGACCAAATCGGTTGCGCTCTATTGCGCCAAGCGCGGCTGGGACGTGCGCTGCAATTCGGTGCATCCCACGTTCGTGGACACGCCGATCCTAGACGGCATCGCGACAAATGCGAACATCGACAAGGACGTGGTCATGGGCAAGCTCGCCCGCCAGATCCCCTTGGGCCGCGTGGGCGAACCGGACGACATTGCTGCGGGCGTGCTTTACCTCGCCAGCGATGAGAGCCGCTTCATGACCGGGGCAGAACTGAAGCTCGACGGCGGGATTTCGGCGATGTGAGGCTTGCCGTTCGACGGCCTGTTATTTGCAGGCGACGTCGAATGACTGGAGATCGATCGCGAGTTCGACCGGGCCTGAATAGCTTCGGCTGATGCCTTCGCGCAGTCGGGCCTCGTAATGGGCAAGCGGTGCCGGCGGGATGGCGAAGTGCGTCAGAACAAGCCTCGACACATTTGCCCTTGCGGCGAGGCCGCCAAGATCGACCGGCGTGATGTGATGCGTCGAGAGGTGCTTGCTCATGGACTGAAACAAGGCTTCGGGCATGTCGGGGCGCGTCTTGCGGATGGACGCAAGTATCGGATCGAGATCGATGACTTCGCTGACGAGCAAGTCGGTGCCGGTTGCGAGTTTCTCGAACCCTGTGCTCGGGCCAGTGTCACCGGAATAGGTGATTGATCGCGAGCCGAGCTGAAACCGGTAGCTGAGCGAAATTGCCCGGTCGGCCTTCCCTGAGGCCGATTCATCGTAATGGGAATTCTCGATAGCAGAGATTTTCACGTTGCCCGCCCAGACCTGATCGCCCGACCGCAATTCAACGACTTTTACGGTCTCCGTCGGGGGGGTGCTCTTTTGCCCGAGCCCGAAACCTACGCGCGACTGCGGGCCCATCGTGGTAATGATCCCGTCCACAATCTCGCGCGTGCCGGGCGGGCCATAAATGGTCAACTGGCCAGGCATGTTGTTCATCCAGCGCAGGCCTATGACCGCAGGCAGTCCGCCAGTATGATCCATGTGGTGATGACTGATGAAGACGGCATTGATGCGAGTCAGATCAAGGCCGCGACGTGCAAGTTGCACCACCGTACCGTCACCAGCGTCCACCAGTGCGGAGAAGTCATCGGCGGTGAGCAGGTTGGCAGGTTCTGATCGGTCAGGGGTCGGCACCGGCCCACCCGCGGTTCCCAGCGTCATCCATCGCAATGGCGGACAGGTTTCAGCCGCAGCAGCCTGTTGTGCACACAGGCAGGCAAGCGCCGCGAGCGCAGCGGAAACGCATGCTCTGATGGCCATCACGAAAATCCTCTCACCGATACGTTATCTGGCCGCCTTCATCCCGGGATTGCGGGCGCTTTACAATCCCGGGAGTTCCAGACGCAGCAAACCGGTTCAAAATACCACGACCGAGCGGATCGACTTGCCGGCGTGCATCAGGTCGAATGCGGTGTTGATTTCCTCAAGGCCCATGACGTGGGTGATCATGGGGTCGATCTCGATCTTGCCGGTCATGTACATGTCAACGATCTTGGGCACGTCGGTGCGGCCCTTGGCGCCGCCGAATGCGGTGCCGCGCCAGTTGCGACCAGTGACGAGCTGGAACGGGCGGGTGCTGATTTCCTTGCCGGCTTCGGCCACGCCGATGATGATGGAGGTGCCCCAGCCGCGGTGGCAGGCTTCCAGCGCGGTGCGCATGACTTCGGTGTTGCCGGTTGCGTCAAAGGTATAGTCGGCGCCGCCGTCGGTCATCTGGACGATCTTGGCCACGGTGTCCTCGCGGCTCATGCCCTTCGAGTTGAGGAAGTCGGTCATGCCGAACTTGCGGCCCCATTCCTCGCGATCGGGGTTGATGTCGACGCCGATGATCTTGTTTGCGCCAGCAAGGCGCGCGCCCTGGATCACGTTGAGGCCGATGCCGCCGAGACCGAAGACCACGACGTTGTCACCCACCTGGACCTTGGCAGTGTTGACGACGGCGCCGACGCCCGTCGTCACGCCGCAGCCGATGTAGCAGGCCGACTGGAACGGCGCGTCCTCGCGGATCTTCGCCACCGCGATTTCGGGCAGGACGGTGAAGTTCGAGAAGGTGGAGCAACCCATGTAGTGGAAGATGGTCTGCCCCTTGTAGGAGAAGCGGCTGGTGCCATCGGGCATCAGGCCCTGCCCCTGCGTGGCGCGGATCGCGGTGCACAGGTTGGTCTTGCCCGAGAGGCAGCTTTTGCACTGGCGGCATTCCGGCGTGTAGAGCGGGATCACGTGATCGCCGGGCTTTACCGAGGTGACGCCGGGGCCGACTTCACGCACCACCCCCGCACCTTCATGGCCGAGCACGCTGGGGAAGATGCCTTCGCTGTCGAACCCGTCGAGCGTGTAGGCATCGGTATGGCAGACGCCGGTGGCCATGATTTCGACGAGGACTTCGCCAGCCTTGGGGCCTTCAAGGTCGAGCTCGACGATTTCGAGCGGCTGCTTGGGCGCGAACGCTACGGCGGCGCGGGTCTTCATGGTGTCCGGTCTCCCTTTGGATGTGGCGGCGCGTTAGCATAATTGCTACGGCAGTGTTAAATTGCACAATATGCGAAACACTGTTGCAAGACGAGAATAATGAGCAATCGCTGGGACGGGATAGATGAAGTGGTGGCGGTTGCCGATACCGGCACCTTCGTGGCGGCGGCAAAGCGGCTGGGGACATCGACTTCCCACGTGAGCCGGGCCGTGGCGCGGCTGGAGCAGAGCCTTGGCGCTCAGTTCTTCCACCGCACGACGCGGGCTGTCAGCCTGACCGACACCGGGCGCACGCTGGTCGACCAGTTTCGCCGCCTGATTGCCGAGCGCGACGAGGCGATTGCCATGCTCGACTTGCAGGGCGAACCGCAGGGGCACTTGCGCATCACCTGCCCGACCGCGCTGGGCGAGCGCTTCGTTGCGCCGATCGTGCGCGCCTATGTGCAGGATTATCCGAAGCTTTCGGTGGACCTTGACCTCTCGAACCGCGTGGTTGAGCTGGTCTCGGAAGGGTACGATCTGGCCATTCGCACCGGCACCCTGCCGGACAGCCGCCTGATCCGCACGCAGATCGCCACGCGCGGGATCGTCACTTGCGCTTCGCCGGCGTACCTGGCCGCGCATGGCACGCCCGAGACGGTGGACGACCTCGAGGCGCATGACTGCATCCCCGCAACGCTCGACATGTGGCGCTATCTGGTGGACGGCGAAGTGCGCACGGTGCGACCACGAGGGCGGTGGCGGTGCAGCAATGGGACAGCGGTCTTCGATGCGGCGATGGCGGGGTTGGGCCTGTGCCAGTTGCCCGAATTCTACGTGAGCAGGGCGATTGCCGAAGGCGCGCTGGTCGAAGTCCTGTCGCAGTTCAGGCCCGAGGTCGATCCGATCTGGGCGGTCTACCCGCAGCGGCGGCACTTGCTGCCCAAGGTTCAACGGATCATCGAAAAACTGCGGCGCGAACTGGCCACGGCCATGGCGGCGGGTTGAAATGGCGCGCGTTCTTTGAGAACGTTCACAAGAATAGCTATGCAACAAGCATGACAAGGCTGTCAGCGGTGGCTAGAAGGCGCGATACGCCAAATATGGCTGGGTGAGGAGAGATACGTGGCAGGCAGCAATGCACATTCAGGTTCGCAGAGGGCCGCGTTCATCGCGGTTACCGTGCTGTTCTTTGCCTGGGGTTTCATCACCTCGCTGATTGATCCGCTCGTCGCCGCAGTGAAGGGCATCTTCACGCTGACCACGCTGGAAGCACAGCTTTCGGCCTTTGCCTTCTTTATCGCCTATGGCGTAATGAGCTTCCCGGCGGCAGCGATCATCGGACGCCTGCGCGCCGTTCCGGCGATCCTGCTGGCGCTGGCAACGATGGTCGTGGCCTGCCTTGTGATGCTTGCGGCGGCCAACATCGCGTCATACCCGCTGGTGCTGGCCGGACTGTTCATGCTGGCTGCGGGCATCACGGTGCTGCAGGTTGCCGCGAACCCGCTGGCCGCAGCGCTCGGCAAGCCCGAAGGCAGCCATTTCCGACTCACGCTTTCGCAGACGTTCAATTCGTTCGGCACCTTCCTTGGGCCGGCTTTGGGCGCGTCGCTGTTCCTGAAAGGCGTGGAGGTGTCGGAAGGCACCGCGTTGACGCCTGAAGTGCGCGAGGCGGCGCTGGCCGGGATCGACCGCGCCTACTTCTGGATCTGCGGACTGCTGATCGTGCTGCTGGCGTTCTTCTTCGTGAACCGCGCGCGCATTTCCGCCGCCGCCCCTCCGGCACAACCGACCGGTGGCATCGGGGCGCTGCTGCGCCAGGCGTTCTCGTCGCGCTGGGCGGTGCTGGGTGCAGCCGCGATCTTCATCTACGTGGGCGCGGAAGTTACCATCGGGACGCAGATGGCATTCTACCTCAACAATCCGGGCATCTGGAATGTCAGCCTCGAGCAGGCGGGCAAGGCCGTTTCGTTCTATTGGGGTGGCGCAATGGTTGGCCGCGCGATCGGCACGGTGCTGCTGGCCCGTTTCCCGGCGGCGCGGCTGATGACACTGTTCGCCGCGATTGCCGCGGCGATGTGCGCCTACCTGTTCCTCGTCGGCGGGGTTTCGGCGGGCTATGTCGCACTGGCGATCGGCCTGTTCAATTCAATCATGTTCCCGGTGATCTTCACGCTGACGTTGGAGCGTTCCTCGGCCAGCGAAGAGGCGACCTCGGGCCTGTTGTGCACCGGCATCATCGGCGGCGCGCTGATCCCGGCGCTGGCCGGCGCAGTGACGGATGCGGCGGGCATCTTCGCGTCGTTCCTCGTGCCGCTGGTCTGCTACGTGCTGTTGGTGGTGTTCGCAGCGAGCGCGGCAAAAGCGCCGATCCTGCGCCGCGCAAGTGGCGAAAGCATGCACTGATCCGCGTCAAATGACAGCCCCATTACACGTCGGCCCCGGTCCTTGCGCCGGGGCCGAATTTTTTTGGCCACCCGAGGCCGTGCGTGCCGTAGCGTAAGGGGCTCGTTCCGGCCCGGACAGGGCGCGCCCCCTCTTTCCCTTTACGTAAGCTTCCACTAGCTCTTAGGCCATAGAGTCGTTCCAGCGACAGGCGACCGGGAGAGAGCATTGGAAGCTGCAATCGGCATGGATGCGCAAGCGATCGGCACAATCGCGAAAGGGCTGGCGGGAGCCGGTCCCGACTTTTCCGTGCGCGGCGTTGACGGCTGGCTGCAGGGGCGCACGATGTATGGCGGGGCATCCTCGTTCCTCGCCTATGCCGCGGCCCGCAAGGCGCGGCCCGACCTGCCGCCGTTGCGCGGGGGCCAGATCAGCTTCCTCGCCCCGGTGGGGTCCGACCTGGACATCACCGTAGCAAGCCTGCGCGAAGGCAAGAGCGTGGCCAACATCCAGACCGACATGACAAGCGGGGGCACCCTGGCGCATCGTGCCGCGTGGGTATTCGGCAGTGCGCGGCCATCGAACGGATCGGTCACGCCGCAGCGCGCGGAAAACTTCATATCCCATACCGAGATGGAGGAACTGGGTTCGCCCGAGGGGCTGCACTTCATCCAGAAATTCGAACTGCGCCGCGGCGAAGCAAAGGAAGATCGGCGTCCGGGCGTTGTGCGGCGCTGGGTGCGTCTGCGCGACCGTACCGAACTGGATCCCATCGGAGAGCTGGTGCTGATCGGCGATACGCTGCCGCCCGGATCGATGCGCGCGATGGAGCGCAGAGGCCCGATCAGCTCGATCAACTGGGCGTTCACCCTGCTGGGAGACTCCCCGCAAACGCGCGACGGCTGGTGGCTGCTCGAGACGGCTTCGAACCACATGGCCGAGGGCTTCAGCAGCGAGAGCTTGCGCATGTGGAACGCCGACGGCGTGCAGGTGATGCACGGCCTGCAGAGCGTGGCAATCTTTGGCTGAGGGGAAGGACATGGAACTGGCCGACGCGCAATCGCTGGGGTTCGAGCCTGACCGGCTGGACCGGATCGGAGCCTATCTCGACGAGCACTATATCGCCAGCGGGCGCTTGCCGGGGCTCGACGTGCTGGTCGCGCGCGATGGCGAGGCGGTCTATCGCCACACCGCAGGCCGTGCGCGCGAGGACGGGACGCCGATGGCGGTGGATACGATCTGCCGCATAGCCTCGATGACCAAGCCGCTGACCTCGGTCGCATTCATGATGCTGGTCGAGGAAGGCAAGGTTGCGCTCGACGATCCGGTGACGAAAGTGATCCCGGAGTTTGCCAGCCTTGGCGTCTATGCCGGAGGCGGCGGCGAGGTGGATTTCATGCCCGTCCGCCCCGCCCCGGTGATGCGCATGGTCGACCTGATCACGCACCAATCGGGGCTGACCTACGGCATCCAGAACCGCACCAACGTGGACGCCGCCTATCGCAAGGCGCGGCTGGACGGGCACGCCAGCCTGCCCGGCAACGACCATTTCGTCGAGCAACTGGCCAAGTTGCCGCTGGAGTTCGAGCCGGGACAGGCGTGGAACTATTCGGTGGGCACCGACGTGCTCGGCGTGGTGGTGGCGCGGCTTTCGGGGATGAACCTTGGCGAGTTCCTGCGCACGCGCATCCTCGATCCGCTGGGCATGGTCGACACCGGGTTCCATTGCCCCGACGACAAGGCGCATCGGCTTGCCGATGCCTGGGCCTACCAGGCCGGGCAGCCGCCACAGTTGTTCGATCCCGCCGAGAAATCGGGCACGCGCCGAGTGCCACGCTTCGAAAGCGGAGGTGGCGGGCTTTTGTCGACCACGGCGGATTACCACCGCTTCTGCCGCATGCTCGTGAACGGCGGCGCGGCAGACGGGGTGCGTATCCTCAGCCCCAAGACGCTCCAGTTGATGACCGCCAACCACCTGCCCGGCGGCGCGGATCTGACGCAGGTGTCCAAGGCACTGTTCAGCGAGGCCTACAACGCGGGCGCTGGATTCGGCCTTGGCTTCGGCATGACCATCGACCCGGCGAAGGCGCTGGTGCCGGGGTCAGCCGGCGAGTTCTACTGGGGCGGCATCTTTTCGACCGCGTTCTTCGTGGACCCGGTGGAGAAGGTCCACGCGGTCTTCATGACCCAGCTCTACCCTTCGTTCATCTATCCCATCCGGCGTCAGTTGAAGACGCTGATCTACAGCGCGCTGGCCACCAGCCGCGCCTGATCCAGCTTTAGGAGAGAACCACGATGTCCGACCCCATCCCCGGTGCCAAGGAGCACATCGACGCCGCTCGGAAGCTGGCAGCGACCATCGACGATATCCCGGCTGACACGCAGCTGCTTCCCATCAACCGCGTCGGCGTGATCGGCGCTGGCACGATGGGCGGCGGCATCACCATGAACTTCCTGACGGCGGGCATTCCGGTGACCATCGTGGAAATGACGCAGGAAGCGCTCGATCGCGGCGTTGCCACCATGCGCAAGAACTACGAGAACACCGTCAAGCGCGGAAAGATGGAGGCCGCAGACGCCGAGGCCGCGATGGGCCGGCTGACGCCGACGCTGGACTTCGGGGCGCTGGCCGAGGCCGATCTGGTGATCGAGGCGGTCTATGAAAGCATGGACGTGAAGAAGGACGTGTTCGGCCGGCTCGACAAGGTGGCCAAGCCGGGCGCGATCCTCGCCTCCAACACCAGCTATCTCGACATCGACGAGATCGCCAGTGTCACCTCGCGCCCGGAAGCGGTGCTGGGCATGCACTTCTTCTCGCCCGCCAACGTGATGAAGCTGCTTGAAGTCGTGCGCGGCAAGGCGACGGGCAAGGCGCAGCTGGCAACGGTGATGGCGCTTTCGGTGAAGATCGGGAAGGTGCCGGTGGTCTCGGGCGTGTGCCATGGCTTCATCGGCAACCGCATGCTCTCACCCCGTCAGGCGCAGGCCCATGCGCTGATCATGGAAGGCGCGAACTATTGGGACGTGGACGAGGCGCTGCTCGAATTCGGTTTCCCGATGGGGCCGTGGCAGATGGCCGATCTTGCCGGTGTGGACATCGGCTGGCACCGCGATCCCAATCGGATCGAGACATTGCGCGATGCGCTGTGCGCGGTCGGCCGCTGGGGGCAGAAGACGAAGAAGGGCTTCTACGACTACGACGACAACCGCCAGCGTTCGCCTTCGGACGAAGTGAAGGCGATCATCGCCGATTTCGCCCAGAAGGAAGGCAAGCCACAGCGCTCGATTGACAAGGACGAGATCCGCGAACGCCTGCTCTATCCGATGATCAGCGAAGGCGCGCTGATCCTTGAGGAAGGCATTTCGCAGCGGGCGAGCGATATCGATACCGTCTGGCTCAACGGCTATGGCTGGCCTGCATGGACCGGCGGGCCGATGTTCTGGGCCGATCATATCGGGCTCGATACCGTGGTCGCGGGCCTGAAGAAGCACGGCCTTCCCGTCGCACCCCTGCTGGAGCGCAAGGCGGCTGCAGGCGAGAAGTTCAACGGCTGACCGGAGAACTGCGATGCGGATCGAGGATATCGTCGAGAGCGAGTTCACGCCGCTGAGCGACATTCTGCGTGCCCATGCCGCAAGGCGGGGTGATGCGGTGGCGCTGGCGGACGAGAACCGCACTGTCGGCTGGGCCGAGATGGACGCCCTGCTCGACCGCATCGCCACGGCCCTGCAGCGCGAGGGCGTGCAAAGGCACGAGCCTGTGGCCATCGCGGCAATGAACGCGGTGACCACGGGCCTCGCTTTCCTCGGCGCGATCCGGGCAGGCGCGGTGGCAGCGCCGCTGACATCCACTGCGACGCCGGAAACGATCATCGCCATGCTTGAGGACAGCGGGAGCCGCGTTCTGCTGCTGGACAGGGAGATTTCGGACCGTCTCGCGCGGCTGGACCTGCCCGCCGGGGTCAAGCGCATCGCACTGGACGATAGCGACGCCGGCGAACCGTTCAGCGCATGGATGGCCGAGGAAGGCGCGATGCCGGAAGAGCGCACCCCCGCCCCCGGCGATCCGTTCAATATCATCTATTCATCAGGCACCACCGGCGCGCCCAAGGGCATCGTGCAGAGCCACAAGATGCGCCACGAATATGCCCGGCGCACCATCCCCGGCGGCTATGGCGACGATACGGCGGTGATCTGTTCGACCCCGCTCTATTCCAACACCACGCTGGTCAGCTTCCTTCCCGCGCTCACCGCAGGCGGCAAGGTTGTGCTGATGCGCAAGTTCGATGCGCGCACGTTCCTGCAATTGTCCGAGCGCGAGCGGGTGACGCACGCCATGCTCGTGCCGGTGCAGTACCGGCGGATCATGGAAGTGCCCGACTTCGACCGCTTCGACCTGTCATCCTACAAGCTCAAGTCCTGCACCTCTGCGCCCTTCCCCGCCTGGCTCAAGGCCGATGTGCTCAAGCGCTGGCCGGGCGGCCTGACCGATGGCTATGGCATGACCGAGGGCGGCGCGACGGCGATCCTGCTGGCGCACCTGCACCCGGACAAGTTGCACACCGTCGGCCAGCCTTCCCCCGGCCATATCATCAAGATCATCGACGAGGACGGCAACGAGCTGCCGCAAGGCGAAGTGGGCGAGATCGTCGGCCATTCGCCGATCATGATGAACGGCTATCACAACAAGGCCGACAAGACCCGCGAGGTCGAGTGGTACGATGCCGAGGGACGCCGCTACATCCGCCACGGCGATGTCGGCAAGTTCGACGAGGACGGCTTCCTGATCCTGATGGACCGCGCCAAGGACATGATCATCTCGGGCGGGTTCAACATCTACCCCAGCGATCTGGAGGCTGAACTGACGCGTCAGGACGCGGTGAAGGAAGCTGCTGTGGTGGGCGTGGCTTCGGATGCCTGGGGCGAAACGCCATTGGCAGTAGTCGTTCTGGCTGATCCTTCGGCCGACCCCCAGGCCGTCCTGGCAGAAGCCAACAGACACCTGGGCAAGACGCAGCGCATTTCCGCGATCGAAGTGGTGGACGAACTCCCCCGCAGCCCGATCGGCAAGGTGCTCAAGCGCGAATTGCGCGACAGGTTTGGCGGCAATCCCATCCTCGCCGCCACATCGCTTGAAAAAACATCCCCAGCAGGAGCTTGAACCATGCGTGACGCCGTAATCGTATCGACCGCCCGCACGCCCATCGGGCGCGCCTACAAGGGCGCCTTCAACGCCACGCCGGGCGCAACGCTCGGCGCACTCTCCTTGCAGGCCGCCGTTGCCCGCGCCGGGATCGATCCGGCCGAAGTTGACGACGTGCTGTGGGGTGCAGCGCTGCAGCAGGGCGCGCAGGCGGGCAACATCGCGCGCCAGGTCGCGCTGCGTGCGGGCCTGCCGATCACCACATCGGGCATGAGCATGGACCGTCAGTGCTCGTCGGGCCTGATGACCATTGCCACCGCCGCCAAGCAGGTGATCATCGACCGCATGGACGTGGTTGCCGCAGGCGGCCAGGAATCGATCAGCCTGGTCCAGACCAAGGACATGCGCGTCGCCCCGGACAAGAGCCTGATGGCGATGCACAAGGCGATCTACATGCCGATGCTGCAGACCGCCGAGATCGTCGGACAGCGCTATGGCATCAGCCGCGAACAGTGCGACGAATATGCCCTGCAATCGCAGCAGCGCACCGCCGCCGCGCAAGCCTCCGGCAAGTTCGATAACGAGATCGTCGCGGTCGATACCTCGATGGGCGTCCAGAACAAGGAAACCGGGGAGATCACCTTCCAGGACGTCCACCTGATCAAGGACGAAGGCAACCGGCCCTCGACCACCATCGAGAACCTGCAGGCATTGAAGCCGGTGATCGAAGGCGGCATCGTGACCGCGGGCAACGCCAGCCAGCTTTCCGACGGATCGTCGGCCGTGATCGTGATGGAGGCAGACCTCGCCGCCAAGCGCAGGCTCACGCCTCTGGGCCGTTATGTCGGCATGGCGGTGGCGGGCACGGAGCCTGACGAAATGGGCATCGGCCCGGTCTTCGCCATCCCCAAGCTGCTGCAGCGCTTCGGCCTGAAAATGGACGACATCGGCCTGTGGGAACTGAACGAGGCCTTCGCCGTGCAGGTCCTCTATTGCCGCGACAAGCTGGGCATTCCCAATGACCTGCTCAACGTCAACGGCGGCTCGATCTCGATCGGGCACCCCTATGGCATGACTGGCGCCCGCTGCACCGGCCACGCCCTGATCGAGGGCAAGCGTCGTGGCGCGAAGTACGTCGTGGTGACGATGTGCGTCGGCGGCGGCATGGGTGCAGCGGGGCTGTTCGAGGTTCTTTGATCCGATAAGCCGGGAATGCCCACCCCCGACCCCTCCCGCTTGCGGGAGGGG
>NZ_LSIA01000081.1:0-15616 GCF_001556015.1 Novosphingobium sp. CCH12-A3
AGGTAAAGCCGAGCGTCCACGCTCGCTGTGGCACACCCCCACCCGACCTCCCCCTCAAGGGGGAGGGGCGTTATGGACCACGATCATTGCGGCTTGGTACAAACCGCACTGGATTGCTTCTCCGCCTGCGGCGGCTCGCAATGACGAAAAGCTGGGCAGCGCAAACAACTGCCAAACAAACAAACCGTCGCCCCGTGCTCGACACGGGGCTTGGCTTCTCTTCGCAGCCCAGCGCTGAAGAAGAAAAGCCAAGTCCCGGATCAAGTCCGGGACGACGGGTTTTGGGTCCTCAATGCTGGGGGCATGTTGACTGCTTTGGGGTGGTCAACGGACAGAACGCAAGTGATCTCTTCGCACATTAAACTGCTCATTTAGGTCCAGAACGTGGTGACCTGCGATAGACTTCAAGTCTCGATCCACGACGACAACCAGTAGAGTGTTGAAGCGACCTGTCCCAATCAAGACTTGGTCATAGCGACCGCTCGCATCACGGTAAACGTAGTGCACATCGTGGATACTGGGCAAGCCCACCGCATCTAAATCTAGGCTGTCAACGTATGGCCAAATATCGACGATTGAGTCTGCCTCGGCTGTCACGTTGCGCATTGGTGCCGCAAAACACTCTGCAAACTCATCTGCGGAAAGAAGGCGAGTTTTCTCCATGCGCGGAAGTTTACAATTTCGTCGAAAGTCCGCAATGGCGTCGTATCCGGAAAGTCTGCTTCCACCGCAAAGTGGCGGATAGCTGCTGGCTCAGCCAACACGGACTTACCCGTCCAGTCCGAACCCTAACGCAGCAACCCTCCGAGAATCCCCCGCGCAAAGCGGCCCAGCGCCTCGCCGCCGATCGAGGTGGCGATCGAGCCGACCATCGCCGTCACGCCCGAAGCAACCGGTGCCGCGCGGGATTTCTTGCCGGTGATGCTGGCGGCGATTACTGCGCCTGCAGATGAAGCCACGGCGCCCGCCGCCGCCTTGCCAGCCTTCTCCCACATCGTCGTAGTCCGGCGCGGCGAGGCGCGTTGGGCCTCTTCGCCCTGCTCTTCCACCTGCTGCGCCGCCGCTGCCGCGTCAGCCGCTTTCTGCGCCAGCACTTCGGCGGCGGATTCGCGGTTCACTGCCGTGTCGTACTTGCCGTCGAACGGGCTGACCGACTGGATCACCGCGCGCTCCTTTGGGCTGAGCGGCCCGAGGCGCGAGCGCGGCGGGGCGATCAGCGTGCGCTGCACCACCGAGGGCGCGCCGTCATCGTCCAGCGTCGAGACCAGCGCCTCGCCGACTTTCAGTTCGGTAATCACCGTCTCGACATCAAGCTCCTTGTTGATGCGGAAAGTCTCGGCCGCCGCGCGGATCGCCTTCTGGTCACGCGGGGTGAACGCCCGCAGGGCGTGCTGCACGCGGTTGCCGAGCTGGCCCGCGATCTTCTCGGGAATGTCGATCGGGTTCTGCGTGACGAAATAGACGCCCACGCCCTTCGAGCGGATCAGGCGCACCACCTGCTCCACCTTCTCCATCAGCGCCTGCGGGGCATCGTCGAACAACAGGTGCGCCTCGTCGAAGAAGAACACCAGGCACGGCTTTTCCGGATCGCCCACTTCGGGCAGCGCCTCGAACAGTTCGGACAGCAGCCACAGCAGGAATGTGGCATAGAGCTTGGGGCTCTGCATCAGCTTGTCAGCGGCGAGCACGTTGACCATGCCGCGCCCCTGTTCGTCCACCTTCAGGAAATCGTGCACCTCGAACGCGGGTTCGCCGAAGAAGCGGTCCGCCCCTTGGCTCTCGAAGGCCAGCAACTGGCGCTGGATCGTGCCGACGCTGGCCTTGGAGACATTGCCGTAACGCGTGGCAAGCGCACTGGCGTTCTCGGCACAGGCGACGAGAACGGATTGCAGATCGGGCAGGTCGATCAGCAGCAGGCCATTGTCGTCGGCATAGCGGAAGGCGATGTTGAGCACGCCTTCCTGCGTCTCGTTGAGGCCCATCAGCCGCGCCAGCAGCAGCGGGCCCATTTCGGAGATGGTCGTGCGGATGGGATGGCCAGATTCGCCATAGAGGTCCCAGAACACTGCCGGATTGTCGGAATAGGCATAGTCCTCGATGCCCAGTTCCTTGGCCCGCGATTCGAGGGAAGCGGCGTGCTTGAAGGTCGGGCTTCCGGGCATGGCGATGCCCGCAAGGTCGCCTTTCACGTCGGCCATGAACACGGGTACGCCGCGCGCCGAGAACTGTTCGGCAATGCCCTGCAGCGTCACCGTCTTGCCGGTGCCGGTCGCCCCCGCGATCAGCCCGTGGCGGTTGGCGCGGCCAAGGCGCAGCACCTGCCGTTCGCCGTTGGAACCGAGGCCAAGGTAGATATCGTCCATGCACAGCACCCCATCGATTTGGCTCGAGACTAAGACGCAGCCGCGCCCCTTGCGAGGGGTTTTTGCATCCGGAGCGGGGAACGGCTAGAGCGCGCTCGCAAGCAATGACCCGCGCCCCTTTCATCCTGCTCGACGATGCCCGAACCGAAGGCGCCAGCGACGCGCGCCTCTATGAGGACGTGCGCGAACTTGTCGTTGCGCGCCGGGCCGATGAAGTCGAGGCCGCGCTGGCGCAGATTGCGGCAACGCCGGGCGATTGGGCGGGCTACCTTGCCTACGAGGCCGGGCTGGCGCTCGAACCGCGCCTTGCCCCTCTGGCGGCAGAGCGCACCGGCGCGGCAGGCCCGCTGGTGTGGTTCGCCCGGTTCGGGAAGGTCACGCGCATGGCCAGCGCCGCCGTCGAACGCTGGCTGGCCGCAACCGCCACGGGCTCCGGGAGGCTCGGCCCGATGGGCGCGGCCATCTCTTCCGGTGGCTATGCCAAGGCCTTTGCCCAGGTGCAGGAAGCGATCCGCGCCGGAGACATCTACCAGGCCAACCTCACCTTCCCGCTCGCCGGCACGTGGGACGGCGATCCGCTGGCGATCTATGCCGATGTCCGCCGCGATGCCCGGGCAGGCTATGGCGGCGTGATCTGGGACGGGTCGCACTGGCACCTCTCGTTCTCGCCCGAACTGTTCTTCAAGCTCTCGGGCGGGGAAGCCCGCGTCCGCCCGATGAAGGGCACGGCTCCGCGAGGGAGCACCCCGGAAGAGGACGCGCGGTTCAAGGCGGACCTCTCGGCCAGCGTTAAGGATCGCGCCGAGAACCTGATGATCGTGGATCTCATGCGCAACGATCTGTCGCGCGTTTCGCGCCCCGGTTCGGTCCGTGTCGAAGCCCCGTTTGCCATCGAGAGTTACCCCACAGTTCACCAGATGGTCACGACAGTTCGGGCAGAGTTGGATTCTGGCCAGGACGTGCGCAGCCTCCTGCGCGCCATCTTCCCCTGCGGCTCGATCACCGGCGCGCCCAAGATCCGCGCCATGGAGATCATCCACCAGGCAGAGCGTGATGCGCGCGGGGCTTATTGCGGTTCGATCGGACGGATAGACCCCTCTGGCGATGCCGCGTTCAATGTGGCAATCCGCACGGTGCGCCTCTCGCCCGATGGTCGCGCCGTGATGGGCGTGGGCTCGGCCGTGGTTGCCGATTCCGCAATGATCGGCGAATGGCGCGAATGCGTGGTGAAGGGGAATTTCTTGCGCTTGTCTGCCGGCCATGCCGACCTGATCGAAACGATGGCCTTCGATCCCGCCAAGGGCATCGAACTGCTCGAACTGCACCTCGAACGCATGAAGGCGAGCGCACTGGCCTTGGGCTTCAGCTTCGATCGCCACGCCGTGCGCAATGCGATCCATGCGCTGTGCTTCGATCTCGACAAGCCGTCCAAGGTGCGGCTGGTGGCCTCCAGGGGCGGTGCCCATGCGCTCGATGCCAGTGACATGCCCGCGCCGCTAGAAAGCCTGACTTGCGCAGTCCTGCCGCTGCCGGTTTCGGACGGAGACTGGCGCCTGCGCCACAAGACTACCGACCGCGGCTTCTACGAAGCAGGCCTGGCTGCCGCGAACAAGTCCGGGGCCGGCGAGGCATTGTTCCTGCGCGATGATGGCCTGCTCACTGAGGGCACCTTCACCAACCTGTTCGTCGAACGCGATGGCAAGCTGCTCACCCCGCGCGCCGACCTCGGCCTGCTGCCGGGCGTGCTACGCCGCTCGCTGATCGAGGCCGGACGGGCCGTCGAGGCTGACCTGACGCTTGACGATCTCGCAGGCGGCTTCCTCGTCGGCAACGCCCTGCGCGGGTTGATCCCGGCGCGCCTGCTCGGCTCCTGAACCCATGACCCAGCTATCAAAAGCCCTCGCGCGCATCGCGCCATCGCGCACCACCGCCATCACCGACCGCGCCATCCAGCTTCGCGCCGAAGGCCGCGACGTGATCTCGCTCTCGGTGGGCGAGCCGGACTTCGCCACCCCGGCACACGTCGTAGAGGCCGCCAAGGACGCGCTCGACGCAGGCGACACGAAATATACCGCCGTCGTCGGCACGCAGCGGTTGCGCGAGGCCGCCGCGCTGCATTTCAAGCGCGACCTTGGCATCGCGGTTCCGCCCTCGCAGATCATCGTCAGCGCAGGCGGCAAACAGGCGATCTTCCATGCCCTGCTCGCCACGCTCGATCCGGGCGACGAAGTGCTGGTCCCGTCGCCATGGTGGGTCAGCTATCCCGAGATCGTGCGCTTTGCCGGTGCCGAAGTCGTGGACCTGCCGACCGATGCAGCAGGCGGATTCCGCATCACCGCTGCCCAGCTTGAAGCGGCGATCACGCCCGCCACCCGCTGGCTGCTGCTCAACAGCCCCGGCAACCCGACCGGCGCGACTTACCCGGCCGAGGAACTGCGCGCGCTGGGCGAAGTCCTGCGCCGCCACCCGCGTGTGCTGGTGATGAGCGACGATATCTATGCGCCGCTGCGCTATGGCGAGGGCCTCCATGCCACGCTGGCGGTGGAATGCCCGGACCTTGCCGACCGCATCCTGACTGTTTCAGGCGTATCCAAGAGCCACGCCATGACCGGATTCCGCATTGGCGTTTCGGCGGGCCCGGCCTGGCTGATCGGCGCGATGGGGCGCCTGCAGTCGCACTCTTCGGGCAACCCCGCCTCGATCTCCCAGGCCGCTGCCGTCGCCGCGTTCGAAGGCCCGCAGGAGTTTCTTCTGGACTGGCGCGAACGCTTCCGCGCGCGGCGCGACATGGTCTGCGCCGCCATCAACGCGATACCCGGCCTGTCCACCCCGATCCCCGACGGCGCATTTTATTGCATGGTCGATGCCACCCCGCTGATGGCGCGTTTCGGAGATGACGAAGCACTGTGCCTCCACCTGCTCGAAAGCGGCGTGGCAGTCGTCCCGGCCTCGGCATTCGGCGGCAAGGACGGCTTCCGTATCAGCTTCGCGGCGGACGAGGCAAAACTCGAGGCAGCGCTGCGGCGTATAGCAAAGGCGGTAGCGTGATCGACTTTTCCATCCTGTTCGAAGACGGTGAAGCGCTGGTGATCGACAAGCCGGCAGGATTGCCGCTCGATCCTCCGCGCGCCGGTGGCGACAGTCTCGAGAACCATCTCGACGCCTTGCGCTTCGGCTTCCAGCGCGAACCGCAACCTGTCCACCGGCTTGATCAGGATACCTCCGGCTGCCTGCTCCTCGCTCGCAATCCCAAGGCACTGAAGCGCTTTTCAGCCGCCTTCGAAGCGCGCGAGGTGGAGAAGGTCTATCTCGGCATCGTTGCCGGCGAAGTGCAGGGCGAAAGCGGCACGATCGAACTTGCCCTGTCCAAGATCAGCTCGGCCGAAAAGGGCTGGCGCATGATCCCGGCCAGGAAGGGCAAGCCCGCCGTCACGCACTGGAAGGTGCTGTCGCGCAAGCCGGGCATGACGCTGGTCGAATTTCGCCCCGAAACCGGGCGCACCCACCAGATCCGCATCCACGCACTTGCGGGGCTGGGCCACGCGCTTGTCGGCGATCCGATTTATGGTGACGGAAAGCTTGCCTGGCGCACGATGCTCCATGCTTCGGAACTCGTGGTGAAGCGCGACGGCAAGCCGCCGATCGACGCCTATTCACCGATGCCGCTCGACTTCGCTGCCTTCGCCTTCGAGCTGCCAATAGCAGAACAACCGGAAACCGAGGCCTGACATGTCGCCCGATGCTCTCGTCGCCCATGCGCTGACGCTGGTCGAGGAGAGCTTCATCGCCTCGGCCGGGCCGGGCGGGCAGAACGTCAACAAGGTGGCAACCGCTGTGCAACTGCGGCTCGACGTCTTCATGCTGCGCCTGCCGCCGGAGATCTTCCACCGCCTCAAGACGCTGGCGGGCAGCAAGATGACCGCGAAAGGCGAGATCGTGCTGACCGCGCGCAGCTATCGCACGCAGGAGCAGAATCGCGAGGATGCCAGGAAGCGCCTGTCTGAGCTGCTGCGCGAAGCCTGCAACCTGCCGCAGAAGCGCGCCAAGTCCCGCTTAAACCGCGTCGGCAAGACCGAGCGGCTGGCGGGCAAGAAGATCAGGGGCGCGGTAAAGGCCGGACGCGGCAAGGTCCGGCTGGATTAATCGCCGCCCCTCAGTCGCCCCCGACGCGATCAATCTCGGCGCCGAGCAGCGAGAGCTTCTCCTCAAGCCGCTCATAACCACGGTCGAGGTGGTAGAGGCGGTGCACCTGCGTCTCGCCCTCGGCTGCAAGACCGGCAATGACCAGGCTCATCGAAGCGCGCAGGTCCGTTGCCATCACTTCCGCGCCGGTCAGCTTGTCGACGCCATGGACCACGGCGGTGCGGCCCTTGGTTTCGATCCGCGCACCCATGCGGTTGAGCTCGGGCACGTGCATGTAGCGGTTCTCGAAGATCGTCTCGGTCAGCACCGACGACCCCTTGGCCAGGCACAGCATGGCCATGAGCTGCGCCTGCATGTCGGTGGCAAAGCCGGGGTACGGCGCGGTCGAAAGCGTAACCGGCTTCAACGGACCTTCCGCTGCAACAAACAGCCCGCCCTTGCGCGGCTCGACGTGCACGCCGGCATCGCGCAGCGCCTGCACGGTCGCTTCCATGTCCTCTATGCGAGCGCCCTGCAGCATGACCTCGCCTCCTGTGATCGCAGCGGCGCAGGCATAGGAGCCGGCCTCGATGCGATCGGGCATGACCATGTAGGTTGCGCCGTGCAGGCGGTCGACGCCATGAATCGTCAGGTCCGAAGTGCCAATGCCTTCGATCTGCGCGCCCATCGCCACCAGCAGGTTGCACAGGTCAACGATTTCCGGCTCCCGCGCGGCATTGTGCAGGGTGGACTTGCCCTTGCACAGCACGGCGGTCATCAGCGCATTCTCGGTCGCCCCGACAGAGACGACGGGGAACGAATAGCGCCCACCGGGCAGGCCACCGTCAGGCGCAATTGCGCGGACGTAACCGGCAGCCAGTTCGATCGTCGCGCCCAGTGCTTCAAGCGCCTTGAGGTGCAGGTCGATCGGGCGGTTGCCGATGGCGCAGCCCCCCGGCAGCGAAACCGTCGCCTCGCCCGCACGGGCCAGCATCGGGCCAAGCACGAGGATCGACGCGCGCATCTTGCGCACCAGATCATAGGGCGCGACCGACGACGTCAGGCGGGTCGCCTGCAGCGTCATCACGCGGCCGAAGTCCTCGGGGCGCGCGCCTGCGATCGACGTGGAAACCCCGAACTGGTTCATCAGGTGCTGGAAGCCGTCGATGTCTGCCAGGCGCGGCAGGTTGCGCAGGGTCACCGGCTCATCGGTCAGCAGCGCGCAAGGCAGCAGCGTAAGGGCCGAATTCTTGGCGCCGGAGACCGGCACCGTTCCCGAAAGGCGCTTGCCGCCACGGATGATGATCTTGTCCATCGCTGCCGTTTATCCGGTTTTCAGGGCGGTGCAAGCTTGGGGCATACGATAACGTGACGAGGCGTGCTTGACATTTTCACTTAGTAATTGTGCAGTGCATCATGAGGATGCAACAAAGCATGGATATTGGCTGACAAATGAGTTCCGACACTTCGCGAAAGCCGATCCGCAAGGCCGTTTTTCCGGTAGCAGGGCTTGGCACCCGCTTTCTGCCCGCCACCAAGGCGATCCCCAAGGAAATGCTGCCAGTGATCGACCGCCCGTTGATCCAGTACGCGGTGGATGAAGCACGCGAGGCCGGAATCGAACAGCTCATCTTCGTGACTGGCCGCGGAAAGACCGCCATCGTCGAACACTTCGACACCGCATACGAACTCGAACACACCATGTCCGATCGCGGCAAGGCGCTCGAGGTGCTCGAGCCCACCCGCATCCTGCCGGGCAATCTCGTTACCGTGCGCCAGCAGGTGCCGATGGGTCTGGGCCACGCCATCTGGTGCGCCCGCGCGGTCGTCGGCAACGAACCATTCGCTATCTTCCTCCCTGACGAGATGATGGTCGGCGAGCCCGGCGGCAAGGGCGGCTGCATGAAGCAGATGGTCGATGCCTACAACGAAGTGGGCGGCAATCTCATCTCCGTGCTCGAAGTCCCGCAGGAGGAAGTGTCCAGCTATGGCGTGATTGCGCCCGGCAATCGGGTTTCGGATTCCCTCACCGAAGTGACCGGCCTGGTCGAGAAGCCGAGGCGCGAGGATGCGCCTTCGAACCTGATCATCTCTGGTCGCTACATTCTCCAGCCGGAAGTGATGCGCACGCTCGAAAGCCAGGAGAAAGGTGCGGGCGGTGAAATCCAGCTGACCGACGCCATGGCGCGCATGATCGGCCAGCAGCCCTTCCACGCCGTGAAGTTTGACGGACGCCGCTTCGACTGTGGCAGCAAGACCGGCTTCGTCGAGGCCACGCTGGCGCTGGCGCTTGAACGTCCAGACATGGCCGACGATGTCCGCGCGATCATGAAGCGGCTGTTGGCCGAAGGCTGAACTTCGGCCCCTCACCCGTCATGGAGCGCGAAGGTAGGCCAGGCACATCCGGCCGAGTTCGCGCTTCAGGACTTCCCAGTCATAATCATGCGCCGCTTCGCCCGAGGAGCCGAGGCTGAGTTGGCGGGCCATCGTGGCGAAGACGATCTTGTAGGCCGAGTTGGCCTTGGTCTCGTGGTCCGTGCCGCCAAACGTCTCGCGATACCGCAGCATCGCGTCCATGCCGCGCTGGGTTGCGCGCAAGGCGTGATCCTTGCCGGGCTTCGATACGAGCGGGTCGAAGGTCGCCCGCTCCATCGCCAGGCGCAGCAGCGGCGCATTGACCCGTAGCACTTCGGCATATCCCGCCACATAGCGCGGCATGAATTCGTCGAGCGTGGGCGACTGCGCCAGGACATCGGCGACCATCGCCTCTTCGTCCGCCGCGATATCCTCGAGCGCCCGCGCGATCACAGCGCGCACGAGATTGTCCTTGCTCTGGAAACGCAGGTAGATTGAACCGATGGAGACGTTGCCCTTCTGGTTCACATCCTGCAGCGTGAAGTCCTCGCTGCCGCGCTCCAGCATGAGTTCGCGCGCCGCGTTCAGCATCCGCTCGAGCGACGCCTTGCTGCGGCCCTGCTGTGGCTTTCGGCTGACCGTTTCCACTGCCAGTTCCGCTTCTTCGGCCTGCCCGTTTGCGCCTCGTGCCATTGCTTACCCGTTCGCCCTTAAAGGAAATTCGTATTCTAGAATGTGTGGGCGGTTTGTTGCACGATTTGACGGGAAAGGCGATGGTCAATCGGCGTACTCGCGCTTGACCCCTTGGATTTTCAAAATAGAACAGACTTTCTAAAAATTGGAGATATCGATGCGTCGGTTGAGGATGGGAATGATCGGTGGTGGTCCAGGGGCGTTCATCGGGCCAGTGCACCGCTTTGCAGCGGAACTGGACCGCGAGATAGAGCTCGTCGCCGGCGTCTTCTCGAGCGATGCCGCACGCAGCGCTGCTGCGGGTGAGAGCTACCGTATTGATCCTGCCCGCGCGTATCCCACGCTCGACGCAATGTTCGCATCCGAAGCGGCGCGGGAGGACGGGATCGACTTCGTCTCGATCGTCACGCCCAACCACAACCACCTGCCCTCCGCCCGTGCTGCATTGGCTGCGGGTTATCCGGTCATTACCGACAAGCCGCTCACCGCTACGCTTGCCGAAGCGCATGAACTGGCCACGCTCGTCGAAACCGCGGGCAAGCCCTTCGGCGTGACCTACACCTACTCCGGCTACCCGCTGGTCCGCGAAGCTCGCGCCCGCATTGCCGCTGGCGAGATCGGAACCATCCGGAAGGTCGTCGTCGAATATCCACAAGGCTGGCTTGCTGGCGAGGCCGTTGGCAAGCAGGCCGAATGGCGCGTCGATCCTGCCAAGGCCGGTCTCGGCGGTTGCATCGGCGACATCGGCGTACACGCCTTCCAGCTTGCCGAATTCGTTACCGGCCTGCGCGTCACCGAACTGCTGGCGGATCTGGGCGCAGTCGTGCCCGGCCGCCTGCTCGATGATGACTGCTCGATCCTCCTGCGTTTCGACAACGGTGCGCGAGGTGTGCTGCTCGCCAGCCAGATCGAGGTAGGCGAACTCAACGGCCTGCGCATCCGCGCCTATGGCGACAAGGGTGGCGTGACCTGGAAGCAGGAAGAGCCGAACACTCTCACGATCAACCGGCTCGATGGCACCTGCACCCTCGTCCGCTCCGGCACTGGCGTTCTGGGCGGCGATGCAGCATCGCGCACCCGCACGCCCGGCGGGCACCCCGAGGGCTATCTCGAAGCCTTCGCCAACCTCTATCGCGATTTTGCCGCCCTCGTGCGCGGTGACAGCGCTCCGCTCCTGCCCGGCATCGCCGAAGGCGTGCGCGGCATGATCTTCATCGACACTGCCGTTTCCGCCAGCCGCGACAACGCCGGCTGGGTCAAGCTCTAAGGAGTAATCCGCCATGAAGACCATCAAGGGCCCCGGCATCTTCCTTGCCCAGTTTGCGGGCGACGCCGCGCCGTTCAACAGCCTCGAGACCATCGCCGACTGGGTGGCGGGGCTCGGGTACAAGGGCATTCAGATTCCCAGCTGGGACGGCCGCCTGTTCGATCTGGAGAAGGCTGCGACGAGCCAGACCTACTGCGACGAGATCAAGGGCATGCTCGCCGACAAGGGGCTGGAGATCACCGAGCTTTCGACCCACCTGCAGGGCCAGCTCGTGGCCGTGCACCCTGCCTTTGACGCGCAGTTCGATGGCTTTGCCCCGGAAGCGGTCCACAACAATCCCGCAGCTCGGCAGGAATGGGCCGTGCAGCAGATGAAGCATGCGGCCAAGGCCAGCGCCAATCTCGGCTTGAAGGCGCACGCCTCGTTCTCAGGCGCGTTTGCCTGGCCCTATTTCTATCCTTGGCCCGCGCGCCCGGCCGGTCTCGTCGAAGACGCTTTCGACGAGCTCGCCCGCCGCTGGAAGCCGATTCTCGACGTGTTCGACGAGAACGGCGTCGACGTGGCCTACGAGATTCATCCCGGCGAGGACCTTCACGACGGCGTGACGTTCGAGATGTTCCTCGAACGCGTCGGCAACCATCCGCGCGCCAACATCCTCTACGATCCCAGCCACTTCGTGCTGCAGCAGCTCGATTACCTGGCCTTCATCGACATCTACCATGAACGCATCAAGTGCTTCCATGTGAAGGACGCCGAGTTCCGGCCCAACGGGCGCTCGGGTGTCTATGGCGGCTACCAGTCGTGGGTCGATCGGCCCGGACGCTTCCGCTCTCTGGGAGATGGACAGGTCGATTTCCCCGGCATCTTCAGCAAGATGGCCGCGAATGATTATGCCGGCTGGGCCGTGCTGGAATGGGAATGCGCGTTGAAGCATCCTGAGGTCGGCGCGGCCGAGGGAGCACCCTTCATCGACCGCCACATCATCAAGGTCACCGAGCATGCCTTTGATGATTTCGCCGCTGGAGGTGCGGATCGCTCTCTCAACGCGAAGCTGATGGGAATTAGCTGAACCATCAACCCTTCATCATCGGGGCGCCGCCGAGACGATCGGCGGCGCCTTCTTTTTGCCCAATCGCATTTACGCGATGAATGGCCTTCCATGAAATTTGTTTCCTTTGTGTATCAAGCCATGGCGCGTAGCTTTGCAGCACCGGCGGATATATCTGCCTTCCAGAGTCTCAGATTATGGCAAAGGCAAAGCTTGGTATTTTACTGTATGATGGGCCGGCGTCAGAAGCAGATCGCACAGAGCCTCATTTGAGCTCTCCGTGGCAAAAATGCCGCAAGGTGTCAGAACATTTCCATCAATAGAATTTATGTTCTAGTTTTTGAGATTCTAATCTGCTAACACGCTGCCACGCCCAACGTGGCGCCACCTGGGGAGGAACTGAAAATCATGCCCAAGACCCTGTACACCCGCACCCTTTTGGCGAGCGCCTGCGCGCTGGCTTTCGCCCTGCCCGCCCATGCACAGGAAGCGGCCGAAGAGGCAGATCCCAACGTCATCATCGTGACCGCGCAGAACCGCGCGCAGAACGTCAACGATGTTCCAATCGCGATCAACGTGGTGAACGCCGAGCAGCTGCAGCAGGCCGGCTTCTCGAACATGAACGACATCGGCAAGATCGCCCCTGCGGTGCAACTCAACCAGGACCAGGGCACCATCAAGGTTACCGTCCGCGGCGTCGGCACCAACTCGAACGACGAATCGCAGGACACCTCGGTCGTCGTGAACATCGACGGCGAATACATGAACCGCCCTCAGGCGCTCAGCATCGCGCTGTTCGATCTCGATCGCGTCGAAGTGCTGCGCGGCCCGCAGGGTACGCTCTACGGCCGCAACTCCACCGGCGGAGCCATCAACTTCATCACCCGCAAGCCGGGCAAGGAATTCGCCGCCAACGCCTCGGCCAGCTACGGCAACTACAACGCCGTGCGTCTTGACGGCGGCGTGACCGTTCCTCTGGGTGACATCGGCGGCGTCCGCGTTGCCGGCTTCTATGACGAGCATGACGGCTACATCAAGCACCCGGCACGCGCTGCCTACAATGGTGGGGGGTACAACTACCCGGCCTTCGCCGGCGGTCGCTCTGACGACAACAAGTCCTACGGCGTACGCGGCTCGGTCCAGCTTGAGCCGACCGAGGCGCTGACGGTCTATCTCGCTGGCGAATATGCCAAGCGTGAATTTACCCCTCAGGCCTTTGCATCGGCTGATCTAAACGCTGCCGGTGTTCGCCCGACCAATGCAAGCTGCTCGACGGCGTCGGGCTTCACTGCCGTCGCCCCGCTCTATGCTACCGCGCTGAACCAGGTCCTGTGCATCCCGAACGAGACGAACCTGCTCGCAGGCGTCAACCGTGGTGAATATGCCGCGCCAGCCTTCGGCCTCGGCAAGCTGTCGCAGGACACTTATGCCATCCGTGGCCGTGTCGCGTACGAAGTCAGCGATGCGCTGACGATCTCGTACATCGGTGGCTACCGCAAGTTCGAAGGCACGCCGGGCCAGTTCCTGACCCTGCCGGTGACCTATCGCTCGTTCGGGTGGGACCAGCGCACCAGCACGCAGAGCCACGAACTGCGCTTCAACGGCGAAGTGAATGGCATCACCTATCAGGTCGGTGGCTTCTACTTCAAGGAAACCGTCAACGCTGAAAGCAGCTTCGTCACCACCTTCGGCCCGAACGTCGTGACGCTGTCCTACTTCGATCGCGACATCACCAGCGAGAGCAAGTCGGCCTTCGGTCAGGTCGAAGTCCCGCTCGGCGAAACGCTGACGGCTGTCGGTGGCCTGCGCTACACCGAGAACTCGCGCGATGCGCTTTACCGCAATGCATCGCCGTTCGGGGCGACTGGCCCTGATCCGCTGCTGTTCAATGGCGCCATCAGCTCGAAGAACTTCGCCGATCTCAAGTACAAGACGATCTTCCCGCTCTCCAGCAAGGAAGACAAGATCACCTGGCTCGCCGGCCTGAACTATAAGCCCAACAGCGACACGCTGGTGTTCGCCAAGGTCTCGACCGGCTTCAAGGGCGGTGGCTTCGACTCCGTGGGCGACTACAAGCCGGAAACCAACACGGCTTATGAGCTCGGCTGGAAGCAGACCTTCGGCGACAAGGGCCAGCACCAGTTCAACCTCGGTGGCTTCTACTACGACTACAAGGACCTGCAAGTCTCGGTTCTGCTCGACACCACCGTCGGCGGCCAGACCTTCAACGCGGGCAAGGCCAAGATCTGGGGCATCGAAGCTTCGGCCGATTTCGCGCTCAGCGACAACGACCGCTTCCACGCCTCGGTCAACTACCTGAACGCAGAGTACAAGGAGCTGTTCGCGCAGTTCAACGTGTACTGCCTGCCCACCGCTGGCAATCCGCAGAGCGTCTGCAACAGCCGCAACGGCATCGGCGATCTCGATCCGACCACGGTTGCAGCCGAGCAGCCGAACTTTGCCGGCAACCGTCCGGCCTTCTCGCCGGAATGGGTGATCACCGCTGGGTACGACCACACGTTCGACTTCGGGGATGCGGGCACCCTGCGCGCCAGCGCAAACACCACGTTCAAGAGCAAGTACTTCACCGACTTCTACAACTACCGTGACGGCACGCAGACTGCCTTCACGCAGACCGACGTCAGCCTTGAATACAAGCCCGAGAACGAGCGCTTCTCGATCACGGCCTTCGCCAAGAACCTCGAGAACGAACGCCCGCTGACCTATGGTGGCTTCACCTCGGCAGGTCCGAACGACGACGTGTTCAACTGGCAGTTCGGCACGCCGCGCACTTACGGCGTCCGCCTCGCGGTCGACTTCTAAGTCGGCGCAGGACCGTCAAACAGAAAGGGGAGCGGCGAACCGCTCCCCTTTTTTGTTGCCTTTAGGCCGGCAAGCTCAGCCCCAGGACGGGTCCTTCCCCGGCCGCCACTTGATGCTGCAGCCGGCGCTCGGGTGCTGCGGCTGTGGCGCCGGCTGTCCGCCGAGCAGCGCATCCACGGCGCGGCGCATGTCTTCGCCCGTCACCGGCAGGTCGGTCCGCAGCGGCGGAAGGCCCGGCACTGGCGGCCGGTTGATCTTCGGCCTGCTCGCATCGAACTGGCCTGCGTAGTAGAGCAGCCGCTCGCGATCGTAGAGGAAGAAATCCGGCGTGCAGATCGCGTTATAGGCCAGCGCCACATCCTGGGTCTCGTCATGGAGGTAGGGGAACGGAAAGTCCTTCTCGGCCGCCAGCTTCTGCATGTGCGGATAATCGTCTTCGGGAAAGTCGTCCGGCCAGTTCGAAGAGATCGCCACGACCTGCAGGCCCTTGGGCTGATACTCCCGCGCAAAGGCGATGAATTCGTCCAGCACGTGCAGCACGAACGGGCAATGGTTGCAGATGAAGGCCACCAGCAGCGCCGGGCTCTCGGCGAAGTTGCCCAAGGTCCGCAGCCTTCCTTCGACGTCCGGCAGCTCGAAGGGCGGAGCCGGCTTTCCGTAATCCAGTTGGCGAGACAGTCTCAGCATCATCCGCTCCTTTATTAGAATCTTCGTTCTTTTACACTGACCAGCCCAGCGGTCCAAACGCTTCCTCAACAGACCCAAACTGCAAAGTTTCGCTTTGCACCTTTGCAAATTTACCGTGGACACCACCCACATTCCACGTCATCGCGAGGATCGAGCCGGTGCCTTTTGGCATCAACGGCATGGCATTGGCAGGAGCACGACGCATGAAAGCCCTGGTCTGCGTGAAGCGGGTGATTGACTACAACGTGAAGCCACGTG
>NZ_LSIA01000082.1:0-98740 GCF_001556015.1 Novosphingobium sp. CCH12-A3
CCCGTCAACAGAAGGAACCGTTCAATGCGAACTTGACAAGGCCCGGATCATACAAATCGACCACCGTGTTGCCGACGCGCGACTTGAGGTCGTGCGAGTAGCGGACGCCGCCCGTGATCTTCAGGTCAGGGACAATTTCATAGGTTGCCTGCCCGAAGACTGACTTGTTCTCGGCAATTGTCGGGTCCTGCGGGAAGCCGAAGCGCGTGTTGGCACCCAGCAGATTGTTCAGGAAGAAGGCAATGCCTGACTTTTCCTTGAAGTAGTATCCGCCGATCTGCGCCTGCAGCGGGCCATCACCACCATAAGCGAGACGGACTTCCTGCGAGGTTTGCCAGTACTTGCCCGCAAAGTCCGCCGAGAACGCTCCATTGGCGGCGTTGCTGAATTCCTTGCGTTCCGATTCACGGTATGACCCGAGATAGGTCAGCGTGACATTGCCCAACGTATAGTTGAGCTCGCCCATCACGCCCTTTTCCTCGTTGTTGCGGAAGGCCTGCTGCGCCTGCGTGCGGCTCAACGTGCGGGCGACATCGGGATCGGCGCCCAGATAGGTTGGCGCGCTGAAGTTCTGGCGACCGCCGCTCGTGATGTTGCTATAGAACTGCGTGGTGGGAACACCGTTGGTAGGGTTGCCCTTCACCTTGCTGTAATCACCGACAAGCAGAAGGCTGAGGTCCGGGGTCGGCTTGAACAGTGCTGACAGGCGGACAGACTTGTTGTCCTTGAACTTGTTGAGCGTCACGCCATCGTTCGGTGCGCCATCGATAAGATAGCTGTCACGCTGGTCGATGTTCGCGGCAACGCGGAAGGCAATCGTTTCGCCAGCCGGGACGTTGATGACGGCAGTACCATTCAGCGCGTTGAAATTGCCGTAGGAAACATCGGCGCGTGCGCCAAATTCGAACTTGGGCTGAACCGTGAGGATGTTGACCACGCCGGCCGTCGAGTTGCGCCCATAGAGCGTGCCCTGCGGGCCGCGCAGCACTTCTACGCGCTCGATGTCGAAAAACGAGACTTCCTGAGCCTGCGGACGCGCCAGATAGACGCCGTTGATCATGAAGGCCGCCGAAGGATCGCCCTTTTCGGTACCGTCGGTGCTGGTCACGCCGCGAATGGTGATCTGCAGGCCGTTGCCGCGCACGATAGACAGGTTGGGAACGCTTTCCTCAAGCTGCGTCGGATTGGTGATGCCCGAGGCGATCAGATCGTCACCGCCGACAGCCGTCATTGCAATCGGGGTCTTGGACAGCAGCGATGAAGTGCGGTTTGCCGTGACGACGATGTCGCCATCTGTCGGCGCCTCGCTCGCATCCTGGGCGTAGGCGGACGTAGCCGCCAGAGACAGTGCCGATGCCAGGCACGCGAACTGCAGTTTTCTCATCGTAATCCTCCCTTTTGAAACCTGCACCCTTATCGACAGCGCTGTCAGCAGAGGGGGCGCCAGGGCTCACATATCGCCCCTGTGGCTTGGTTCTGGCATCCCTCTCAGCCGCTGCAATGTATGCGCGCGGTCGTTATGCCTCTTGCCTTGCATACTTGTTTTGACAGCGCAAGCCAAAATTGTTGCCAGTTCCCACTGGCCTTGTTGAGGGTATCGTCAGCCTTGCACGTCGGGACTGGTGAAAAGGCGAGCGTATCCTTCGAGCGCGTTCGAAGCGTTGAACATGTGCGCACGCATCAGTTTGGCCGCTTCTTCCCCATCGCCACGCATTACGGCCTCGACCAGTTCGCCGTGTTCGTTGCGCGACCGCGCGGGTCGTCCACCCTGTCGCAACTGCGCTCTGCGAAAGGCGGCCATGCGCTCACGAAGGAGCTTTGCCTGTTCCACGATGAAGGTGTTGTGGGTTCCCTCATAAATCGCATCGTGGAACCGCCAGTTCAGTCGGTCGTACTCCTCTACATCGCCATTCTCCACCAAAATGGCCGATTCTTCGTGGATTTTCCTCAGCGCGCTCCGTTCGAGAGGGGTCATTCGCCACGCCGCCAGGCGCACGCACAGCGCTTCGATTTCCGCTGAGAGTTCGAACATCTCGAACACCCGCTCTGCCGTCATCGCGGCCACGACCGCACCGCGCCGCGGTCGCATTTCGACCAGTCCCTCCGCAGCCAATTGCCGCAAGGCTTCGCGAACCGGCGTGCGCGAGGCGCCGAACCGGTCGCCCAGTTGCTGCTCGTCCAGCTGGGTGCCGGGCGCCAGAATGCCGCTGGTAATTTCGTCCGCAAGCGCGAGGCGGATGCGCTCCGAACGCAGCATCCCGCCGGCGTGGTCATTTTCCGAAATCATGTTGATGCATGCCCGATAGTGTGATTATGGAATTCTTGCATACACACACTCCGGAAACAACCTGTTCCCGAGTCCTGCTCAAGGACCTGCCAATTGCCTTACGGTGCGCCGCACGACATCCTCAGCCTGTTTCTGGGCCATTGCGAATCTCAACCAGATGCACCCTTCCTGATCGGTCCGGATGGAGCAGAGCTGAGTTACCGTAGCGCCGCAGTTCGCGCTGCCCAGATCGCCCATGCATTTCGCGCCAATGGCGTGATGCCGGGCGACCGTGTGGCTGTCCAGGTCGAGAAATCGCAGGTAGCGTTGCTCACCTGGCTGGCCGCGCTGCTGTCGGGCGCTGTCTACCTCCCGCTCAACACTGCGTATACGATAGGCGAATTGCGCTACTTCCTTGGTGATGCGCGCCCCGCCCTCGTTCTGTGCCGCACCACTGATGAGGCGGCCATGTCGGACTTGTGCAGCGAGCTTGGCCTGCCTGCGCTGCTGACGCTCGACGCAGAAGGCAACGGCGGGACGCTCGTAGAAGCCGCGGCAGGCCAGCCCGAAGCCTTCCCGCGCCACATTCCGCAGCCGGACGACCTCGCTGCGATCCTTTACACCTCCGGCACAACCGGGCGCAGCAAGGGAGCAATGCTGAGCCATGCGAACCTGGCCTCGAATGCGCTGACCCTGCTCGATTATTGGCGCTTCACCAGCGCCGACCGGTTGCTTCATGCCCTGCCGATCTTTCACACGCACGGCTTGTTCGTGGCAACCAACGTCACGATCGCGGCGGGCTCGGCGATGATCTTCCTGCCGCGGTTCGATGCTGATGAACTTGTCAGGCTGATGCCGCAGGCAAGCGTGTTGATGGGGGTGCCGACCTTCTATTCGCGGTTATTGGGCCATGCCGGTTTCACTCGCGAGCTTGTCAGCCATATGCGCCTCTTCATTTCAGGTTCGGCGCCCCTCTCGGCGGAGGTCCACAAGGATTTTGCCGCTCTCACCGGGCAAGCGATCCTCGAACGCTATGGCATGACCGAAACCAACATGAACACTTCCAATCCCTATGATGGCAAGCGCAAGCCGGGCAGCGTAGGATTCCCGCTCCCGGGCGTGATCTTGCGCATTGCCCAGCCCGAAAGCGGAGTCGAAATGCCCCAAGGCGAGATTGGCGTGATCGAGGTCAAAGGACCCAACGTGTTTCGCGGTTACTGGCAGATGCCTGAGAAGACTGCCGAGGAATTCCGCGACGATGGCTTCTTCATCACCGGCGACCTGGGCTACATCGACCCGCAAGGCTATGTGCATATCGTCGGCCGTGCCAAGGATCTGATCATCGCCGGGGGCTTCAACATCTATCCGGCCGAAGTCGAAGCCGTGCTCGATGAGATCCCCGGCATTGCCGAAAGCGCGGTGATTGGGGTGCCCCACGCCGACATGGGCGAGGCCGTCGTTGCCGTGGTGAAGGCGACCGACCCGACGCTCGATGCCGATAGGGTAATTGCCGCTCTGGCTGACAGGTTGGCCCGCTTCAAGCAGCCGCGCGCGGTCGTTTTCGTTGATGAATTGCCGCGCAACACCATGGGCAAGGTGCAGAAGGCACTGCTAAGACAGGAATATGCCGCACTCTTCGCCAGCTAGGGCAACGTGCGGGAGGGGAATGAGAGATGTTGATCCTGTCGATCGCGATTCTGGTCGCGATCTTCGTGGCGGCAGTGTGGTTGCCGGTAAACATGGGGCTGATCGGCTTCGCAGCAGCTTTGGCGCTTGGCGTATTCGGCGCAGGACTGCCGGTGAAGGAGGTTCTGGCCGGCTTCCCTGCCGACCTGTTCCTGACCCTGCTCGGCATCACCTATCTGTTCGGGATTGCCAGCAGGAATGGCGCGATAGACTGGCTGGTGGCGCGCGCGGCGGGGCTGCTGGGCAGTCATACGGCGCTTTTGCCGCTGCTTGTCTTCCTCGTCGCCGGCGTGCTGACGGCGCTTGGCGCTGTCGGGCCTGCTGCGGTCGCCATCGTCGCCCCGATTGCCATGCGCTTTTCGCGCAGCCACGGCTTTTCTCCATTGATGATGGGCCTGCTCGTCGTCCACGGCGCCCAGGCAGGAAGCTTCTCGCCCATCTCGATCTACGGCGGCATCACCGCCAAGGTCCTCACCGGCAGCGGCATCGAGCCTGATGCGCAATACCTGTTCATCGCCAGCGCAGCCTTCAATGCCGCAATCGCCCTCATGGTCTGGCTGTTCTATGCCCGGCGCGAGGCGGTGGCAGGCACGAACCACGAAGGCCATGTTGAAGTGCCGGTGCTCGACCGAGATGGGGCGTGGACGCTTGCCGGCCTGCTGGCCCTCGCCGCCGGCGCGCTGCTGTTCAAGGTCGAGATCGGGTTCATGGCACTCATGGTGATCCTCGCGCTCGCCATGGTTGCGCCGCGTACGCAGCAGGGTGCGCTCAAGCAGGTTGACTGGTCCACCATCCTGCTCATCTCAGGCATCGTCATCTACGTGACCCTGCTCGACAAAATCGGCACGCTCGATGCAATCAGCGCACTGATCGGGCAGGTTGGATCGGCCAGTCTCGCAGTTCTTCTGCTATGCTATCTTGCCGGCGTCGTCTCGGCCTTTGCTTCGTCGACGGCGCTGCTAGGGGTCATCATCCCGTTAAGCCTGCCCGTTCTCGCTGGCGGTCACATCGCCGTCATGCCAGTCGTCGCGGCGATCTGCATTGCCAACACCATCGTCGATACCTCACCGTTTTCCACCAACGGCGCGCTGATCGTCGGCAATGCGCCCGAAGACGAACGCCCTGCCATGCTGCGCAAGCTGCTGCTTTATGCCGCAATCATCGTTGGCATCGGGCCGATGCTGGCATGGGCCGCCTTTGTCGGATTGCCCGGCCTTTGATCGTCTAGCCGAACCGGAAGCTGGTCACGGCAAGGCCGCCGAAGAAATCGTCCTGGTGAAACTGGACGCTGCATGGATCTGCTCCGGCAGCTCCGGCGATGACATGCAAGGGCAGCAGGTGCTCGGGCCGCGGATGCGCCTGCATGGCCGCAGGCCCATCCATCCACCGCTCGAGCGCGATCGCACGCTGATCGCCATCGACGCCGGAAAGTCTGTCGCGCAACCAGCGGTCGAAGGCATGCGACGCCGCCTGTCCCTTCACCCCGAAATTACGCAGATTGTGATACGACAGTCCCGAGCCCAACACGAGCACGCCCTCCTCGCGTAGCGGCGCAAGGAGGCGGCCCATGGCGATGTGTTCGGCTGCGTCGAAACTGGTCAGCACTGAAAGCTGGACAACTGGAATGTCCGCCTCGGGCCGGATCGGCTGCATCATCGAGAAGGTGCCGTGATCGAAGCCGCGCTTCGCGTCCCCGCGACAGTCCATGCCCCCGGCGCGTAGCAACTGGCTGACTCGACCGGCTAGCTCCGGACTCCCGGGAGCGGGATAGCGTATGCGATAGGTGTGTTCTGGGAAGCCATAGTAATCATAAAGCATCGGTGGCGCCGCGTTGGTCGAAACGTGCGGCACCGCCTCTTCCCAGTGTGCCGAAACCACGAGGATGGCCTTGGGCATGGCCCCCAAGGATGGGATGACAGCCTGCAGCGAACCTTCAAGCTGGTCGTATGCCCGGCGCATCGGGCCGTCCATCCATGGCCACGGGCCGCCGCCATGGTTGAGGAAGAACGTCGGAAGGCGGTCTGCAGTCTGGGTCAATTGTCATTCCCGGCGTTGTATTCAGTGGCCGAGATGGCACCTGCTGGGGCGCCCGACAAGATCGTCAGAGCTTCACCACCCGCATCCTCGGTACCACGTTCTCGGCTGCGTTGAACCAGCGCCACAGGCCTGTGCCGGAACGATGCCCGGCAAGATCGACCCAGTTGCCGAACCCCGGATCAGCATCGGCACAAACCACGATCACGCTGCCGTCCGGCTCCAGCCTGGCCATCGAATTGTTGAGCCACACCTTCTGGTGAACGTGGTCGAGCGATTCCATCCACCAGTTGTCGATCTGGACGTTCCACATGCGGCAGTCCGGCACCGGTGTTTCGATCACCAGCGCCTCGCCCGGCTGGAGGTCGAAGTAGAAGTGGCCGTACCAGATATTGGGATCGCCGCCCGCCTTCCAGAAAATCTCCTGCGGCGCATCGTAGAACTGGTTGGGATGCGCCTTGAACCATTCGGACCAGTTGGCGAAGGTATTGGCCGTGCCCCGCGCCCATGCGGCAGAGGCCATGAGTTGCTGTTCGATCAATGCGGGCGTAAGCAGCGCGGGCGCTGTCGGTCCATCACTGATCCGTTCCACCTTGATGTCGGCAGGGATCTGCGTCTGCTTGTCGTCAAAGGTCTGGCGCACGATCAGCAAGGTGGTGTCGTCTGCCATCGGCAGCCAGTTGCCCGGCTGCGGATCGCGGCTGACCACGATCTCGAAGGTGCCGTCAGGCCCGAACTCCATCTGCGCGAATTCGATCTCGCCAGTCGAAGCCATCGTCCCGTCGATGGCATAGCGGTTGGCCTTGCTGCCGATCGAGAAGTAGGGGACCGTATTGCGCTTGCCGGTGATGCGATAGGTACGATCGCCCCGCACCACGCACTGCTGGTAGAGGTTGTCGGGGTTGTCGGCGCCGATCTTGATCTTGTCGTCGCACAACAGGAACAGGCGCGGAAAATCCGGGTCCGCGCTGTCGACCAGCATGTTGAGCGCGGTGCGCGCCAGACGGCTGAGATACCGCAGACCCTCGGCCTGATCGAGTGCGCTGGTCGGGCTCGACGGGCGTGCCAGAACCTCCCCCGCCTCGGCCAGTTCGCTGCAGAACCGGCGCCAGACGTGGCTGAGGTTGCTGGCTTCGGCGGAAAGGTCTGTCATGCTGTCATCCTGCCAGTTGTCCGCCGTCGACGGTAAACAGCGATCCGGTGATCTTGCGCGCCTTGTCGCTGGCGAGGAAGGCGAACATTTCCGCGATGTCTTCTGGCGCGCACGAACCGTCCAGCAGCTTGGGCGCGTTGCGCATCATCAGCGCCCAGTCCACGCCCTCGGGCGGAGGGGTGTTCTCCGTCATCGGCGTGATCACATGGCCGGGGCAGATCGCATTGATGCGAACACCTGCGGCAGCATATTCGATGGCCAGGCCCTTTGTGATCGCCGCCACGGCGTGCTTCGAGGCCGAATAGGCAGCGTTGTAGGGCTGGCCCTGCAGCGCGGCGGTGGACGCGGTGTTGACGATGGTGCCCTTGCTCTTGAGCAGATGTGGCATCGCCGCCTGGCAGATCACGAAGACGCTCGTCGCGTTGACGTGCATGAGCAGGTCGAAGTCCTCTGCCGCAAAAGTCTCGGAGCGCCCCCATTTCAGCAGGCCAGCGATGTTGCAGACTATGTCGAGCCCTTCGCGCGCGGCGGTGTCCACCAGCGCGCGGCACGAGGCATAGTCGGTGGCGTCGTAGGCCTGCACCACCGGCGCGGTGCCCGAAGCGGCGGCGATCATCGCGGCCGTTTCCTCAAGCCCCGCAAGATTGCGATCACCGATGGTCAGCGCCGCGCCCTCGGCAGCGAAGCGGATAGCGGTGGCGCGGCCGATGCCCGATGCCGCACCGGTTACCAGCGCCTTTTTCCCTGCGAACAGCATTAGAACTTCACGCCCAGCGTGAGGCCGTAAGTGCGCGGATCGGGGAAATACCCGACCGTCAGGCCGCCAAAGCCCGGGCCAAAGTCGATGAAGTTGGAAGGATCGCGCTCCTTGGTCAGGTTCTTGACCCACAGCGCCAATTCAGCCTTCGCCCCGCCCAGCGGCACTTCGGAAACTGCGGCGCGCAGGTTCGCGATGGTGCGGCCCCTGGACTTGGTGTTGTTGGCGTTCTGGTCCGACGGGTTGGTCGTGTTCAGGGCATAGGGGAAAGTGTAATAGCTGGAGACGTAGTTGATATCGCCGTTCACGTTGAAGCGGCCCCAGTCACCCTGCGCCACGCGGAGATCGACGCCAGCTGCGGCAGTGGTCTTGGGTGTGTGCGGGAAGGCACGGTTGTCGGCGACGTTGGTGTCGACGCCGTTCACCGCCTCGATATAGCTCTTGTACTTGGGGTCGAGGAAGGCGAGCGAGCCGTTGATCGTCAGCACATCGACCGGACGGATCACCGTCTCGATTTCCAAGCCGCGGATGCGCGCGGCGGCGGCGTTCTTGACGACCGAGGCTGCCGCACCGTTGGCGGTGAAGACCGAAAGCTGGATGTCCTTGTGTTCGTCCCAGAAGCCGGCGACGTTGAAGATCACCTTGCCATCGGCCAGCTTGGTCTTGATGCCGACTTCGTAGCTGTCGACCGTTTCCGGGCGATAGGGGTTGCACAGCTCAAATGCGCCGGTCGGGCAAGCCGCTGTGGGCGCGCGGAAATCGTTGGTTTCGCCGTTGAAACCACCAGACTTGAAGCCCTGCGCGAAGCGGGCATAAAGGTTGATGTTGTCGTTCGCCTGATAGGCCAGCGTGATCGCAGGGTTGAAGCGGTTGAAGGTCGCATCGGGCACGCCGCCGTAGGGTATGTTCGCCACAACAAACGGCGCGAAGATGCCATTGGCCGCATCGAAGTTCACCCGCAGGAAGCGGCGCACGTCCTTCTTCTCGTGCGTGTAGCGTCCACCCAGCGTCAGCTTCAGGGCATCGGTGATGTCATAATCGACCTGCGCGAACACGGCGAAGGCTTCCGTGTTCGAACCATAGTCCGACTGATAGGACGCACCGCCGCCAAAGAAGCTTTGCGGCCCGAGCGTTTCGGCCTTTTCCTTGTAGTAGAATACGCCCGCGACGTACTTGAGCTTGTCGCTCATCGTCTGGCCGGAAACCTGCAGCTCCTGGCTCCAGCTGTGGAAGCTGGTGTCACGCTGGGTGAGCGCCACCGGCAGCGGCGAACCGTCCAGGTCGAGCGAGTCTGCCCACTTGAGGTTGCGGTAAGCGGTGATCGACTTGACCGTTGCTCCGCCAAGATCGAGCGCCAGGGTCAGCGCATGACCATACGTGCGCGAACGTTCGTAAAGCGGGTTGGCGTCGAGCGATGCGGTCGACTGGCGGTCGGCCCGGTCATAGAGGTTGAGCGGGAAGAACGCGCCGCCGAAGGCGTAACCGGGCGAATTGGGGTCGAAGATGTCTTCGGGGTTGCCATTACGGTTCACCCGCACAAGTTGCGCATAGTCCGGGCGCTGATCGAACTTCGAATAGTCGAACATGTAGTCCGCGGTGAAGTTGCTGCCTTCAGGCTTGAAGCGCAGCTGGACCATGCCACTCTTGCCGTCGAGGTCATTGGTGCGACCGGTGCGCGCAGGGCCTGCGGCTACCGCTTGGGGATAGGGATTGGGCGTCAGCCTGATGAAGCCGTCACGCTTCTGGATCTGGCCCGAAAGCTTGAGCGAGAAGGGCCCCATCGCCGGAAGATCGACCACGGCGCGCCCCTTCCAGTAATCGTAGTTCCCATAAGTCAGCTCGCCCTTCACGCCCAGTTCGCCGCTCGGCGCCTTGGGCACGAGATTGACGGCACCGGCCAGCGCGTTGCGGCCATAAAGCGTGCCCTGCGGACCGCGCAGGATTTCAACGCGCTCCAGGTCGGCCACGTCGAAGATCGAACCCTGCGCCTTGGCAATGTAGACGCCGCCCAGGTAAAGGCCGACGGCAGGTTCCCAGGTCACGGCCGGGTTGATCGTCACCGATCCGCGGATGGCGATCTGCGAAATCGTCTTGTTCGATGGCGCACGTTCGAACTTCACGTTCGGCGCGATCGAGCCGAGGCTGTCGATCGAGGTGATGCCGCGCGTCTCGAGGAACTGGCTGCTCACCGCCGAGATGGCGATCGGCACGTTCTGGATGTTTTCGGCCCGCTTCTGCGCAGTGACGACGATCTCGCCGATACCCGAGGTATTTTCGGCAGCAGTGTCTTGCGCCGAATCCTGCGGCAAATCTTGCGCGAATGCCGGTGCTGCAACAAAGGCGAGCGAGCTCAATGCCGTAGCGGCGAGCAGTTTCCTCACGATGTCCTCTCCCTCTCCAGGATACTTTCCGATGCGCTTTCGCGCAATCAATTCGGACTTAAGCTACGCATATGCAGCGAGGATGGCAACTGGAAACTCTGTATTTCGGCAAAATGCGTCGCACTCGCTGGTGAGTGTTGCGCAAAGCACGCATTTTTGCAGTTCACGGCTTGCCCTACGTGCACGCGCGGTGACGCGCAGCGGCACTGCCGCTCTTCAAGGAGAAACATAGGGAGGACTGCGCCTTGCCGGCATGACGCGGCACGGGGACAGGCTTGCGCGTTACTTCAAGCCGTAGCGCGCGTAATCCTGCACCAAACCCGGCGCGACCTTGCGAAAGTAGGCAAGATCGGCCTTCGCTTCCGGCTTGCCCATGGCGTTGCCGATCCACGCTTTGAGATATTGCGACGCGATCTGCGAGGGCCAGATTTTCAGCGCTGCCTCGGTATCGGCCAAGGCACTGGCAAGATTACCTTGCGCCACCCACGCCAAAGCTCGGCTGTCGAGCACGGCGGCCGGGTTGGAGGCGCGCTCGGTCGCCTGGTTGCACACGTCCATCATCACGTCCGTGCCGACGCGGAAGCGCGCACGATACCAGCACGAGGCATTGAGCAGAGAGGTGTCGCCGGGCCTTTCGTCGATCAGGCCATTGATCTCCTTCAGGCCTTCGTCCCCCCTGCCGGCATAGGCAAGCACGTCAGCGCGTGTCTGGACGACTCCTGAATGTTCGTCGCCCATGTCGTCGTATTCGCTCAGCAGCGCCAGCGCCTCTTCGGTCTTGCCAGACTGCCCCAGCGCCGCTGCAAGGGTCATCGCGTTGCTGGCCGACGGCGCGAGCTTGAGCGCCTCACGGAAATCGGCAATCGCTTCCTCCAAACGCCCCATCTGACGCTTGGTGTAACCACGACGGCTGTAGGTCCACGCATCCGGTGTCAGCCCAATCGCCTTGTCCCAATCCGCCACTGCGCCTTCCAGATCGAAGACTGATTCTCGGAGGTCTGCCCGCCGCACCAACGGATCGGCCTGCGCATCGCCGGTCTCCCGCAAGAGCGCCTGGGCATAGGCAGCCTCGATGGGTGCGAGCCGTGCCTTGAGCGCTGCCGTCTGATAGCGCCAGGCCCGCGCTGCGCTGACCGGGGCGACAAGGAAGGGTACGGTGTTGCGCAGCCGCAGAGCCTTGGCCTTCTCTGTCGCGATTTCCGCTGCGGGCAATTCCCCGCCCAGCGACGCCCGCTCCTCGCTCACCGTGAATCGCTGCCCCTCAAGCTGCCCCTTGCGAGTCACCGTGTTGCCGGCAAAGCTCACCTCGTAGTCAGGCTTGCCGCCAAGCTTGAAGCCCGGTTCGTCGGGCGGCAGCAGCACTTCCATTTCCTCGATCACCCGCTCGGCCGATCCGAGGCTGACTGGCAGCGCCTTCCAGTTGGCGCGGCTACGGTCATAATCGAACGAGGTCGTCGCGCTGCTCAACCCGCGCATGTCCATCCGCTTGGTGCCGTCACGATCACCGAACAGCGACACAACGATTCCCTTGATGTTCACGGTTGCCGTGCCGGTCTCGCTGTCAAAGCTGGTGCTGCCGTCAGTTACCAGCCCGCCGTCGTCGGTAAGACTCTTGAACAGCGAATCCGCCATCTTGCCAAGGATCTGCTTTTTCTGATCGGCACTCGCCTGCCCCAGCGCCGCGCCGAAATTGCTGCCGAGCATGCCGGAAAACGTCGTCGTGACTGTCACGAGCGCTGGCATGTCGATCCCGGCGCGCTGATCTATGGTCATCTTCACAATTCCCGCAGGCAGCTGAGGCAGACGCGGTGCGATGGTCATGAGCGGTGCACCTTCCGCCCGGATCGGCAGGGCAAAACGGAACGGTGGCACATCGGCAATCGTCGCAATCCGGGTGCCGGTAGCTGTACCATCCAGCCAATAGGTCTCGCCCGCGATCTCGGCGCGCACGATGACATGGTCGAACGCTGCGGGCATCGGCAGCGATTCCGGCACGGCATCGCCCGTCTGGCTATTGACGGCAACGACCTCTGCCTTGATCCCCAAGGCTTCAAGCAAGGAGAGCAGGAGCAGGGATTTCGCCTTGCAATCGCCGTAGCGCGAGGTCCAGGTCAGCGAAGGGGCTTGCGGCACGTAGTTCCCGCCGGCCATGCCGTTCAGCAGATAGCTGACCTGATCCTGCACCAACCGCGTAGCCAAAGCTGCGCGGGTCAGTGGGTCTGCGCTCTGCTTCTCGATCTTGGCGACTTCCGCTGCCAGCGGGCTGCCTGGCGCAATCGCGTCCTTCGTCGAATAAAGCGGTGCGAACACCCGCGAGACTTCTTCCCAGCTGCCGAACGTGGTGGCTTCCAGCGTGGGCGGCCGGGTAAAGCGCGATGGCACACCTTGCGGCATCTCCTCTCGCTTTGCCAGTGGCAGCGCCACGTTCACGGTGTGCCAGCCGTCCTTGACACTTTCGGTCGGGTTGCCGGCCGCCGGGCCCGCCTGCCATTTTACCGCGAGGCCTTCGGGCCAGGAAACGCTGGTGCGTGCAAAGCCTGCCTCGAGCGGCAGGGTCAAGAGACCGCTGTCGATCTGCACTTTCCCCTGCAACGCCTTGTCGCGCATGGTCTGGCTATAGGCAATCCGCACCACATCGCCGACCTGCAGCCCGGGAATGGCGAGAGTGGCGGTCAACATGCCGTCGATCTGGCGCTGCTCCAGCCCTCGCTCCCGTCGCAACACCTGATAGCGCGCGCCGCCCTTGAGCACGTCGATCACCTTGCCCGCGCGGAGAATCTCGACGCGATGAACTGTCAGATCGCCCTTGTCGGGCATCCACACCGCTGAACTCGTGCCGCTCTGTGTCAGCGATTCCGGGCTCCCCAGCTTGAAGGCCTGGTCGACATAGACTCGCAGCGTCTCGCCTTCGATACGCTGCTGCACGTCGAGCAGGGCGATAGGGGTATTCGCCGCGGTGTCGATCTTTGCGGCATCGCGCACTTCGGCCCATTTCGGCGCTGGGCCGTAAAGGACGGTCTCTCCGGCAAGTGCCGGTGCAGTAGTGGCAAGAAGACCGACAACGAACAGCGCGAATCTATTGCGCACGCAAACCCCCTGAAATTGAGGGGATTACCTGCCTTCTATTTGGATGTCTGGCAATTGCCCATCAAGCGCGCTGAACAGCCTTTATCCGGGATAGGACCATTTCGGCATGTTCCTTACGGCAGATCAGCAGGTCAGGCATGTATGTGTCAGCCTGGTTGTAGACGAGCGGGCTTCCATCGATGCGGCTGCAATGCAGGCCATGCGCCAAGGCGACTGCGACGGGCGCGCAGGAATCCCATTCGAACTGGCCGCCCGAATGAAGATAGATATCGGCATCGCCAAGAATAACGGCCATCGCCTTGGCCCCGGCGCTGCCCATCGGCACGAGCTCGGCCCCGATGGCCTCGGCCACGGCCACCGCTTCGTGCGCCGGGCGCGTGCGACTGACGACCATGCGCAAGGTTTCGGGCGCGGGCGGCACTTCGCGAGGCTGGTCGGTGCGCAGGACGATCCCGGCCCCCCCGTTCGCGCCTGGCAACGCCACCGCGCCTGTGCTTGCCACGCCGTCAATGGCCAGGCCGACATGGACCGCCCAGTCAGTCCGCGCCTCGCCATATTCGCGCGTGCCATCGACCGGATCGACGATCCAGGTGCGCGAATACTGCAGCCGGTCAAGGTTGTCCTTTTCCTCCTCCGAAAGCAGGCCATCTTCCGGCCGCTGTTCGCGCAGGGCGTGGACGAGGAACTGGTTGGCCGTGGCATCGCCGGCCTTGCCCAGCTTCTTGAGGCTGAGCATTCCGCTTTCGCGCACCGTCAGCAGCAGCTTTCCCGCCACTTGGGCAAGATGGGCTGCAAGTTCTGCATCGGTCATCGCGGCAGAAGGCGTCACGGCATCAGTCATTCGGAGAAGCTCCCTCAGGCTCGGCTTGCAATTCAGCCCTTCGCCCCTAAACCAAAGCTCCCATATGGGAGGAAACGGTGGCATTCACGCATACGGACCAGCAGGAGCTTTTCCTGCCGCTTGTCGAGGGTGTTCACGAAACGCCGCCGTGGGGCGCGTTCATGCGCAATCTCGTCGCCCGCACATATGCGCGCCGCGCTTTCCTCATCATCACCCTGGCCAATGCCATGCCTTCGCAGGAGCCGACCGTCATCCATGTCACCGCGCCCCGCGCGGTGAGGGAGCGTCAACTCGACTTCCGCCGCATCAACGCACTCGGCCTGCACCCCTATGGCCAGCTGCGGCCAGGCCGTGTCTATGCGATCGACGAGATGCTCGATTTTGACGATCCCGCGCGCCTTGCCCTCCAGCGCAGCGCTCTGGCCGAGATGGGCATTCGCTATGGCCGCTGGCTCCGCGTAAGCGCCGGCGGTGCGGCCGATGCGTGGCTGCTGCTGGTGCGCGAGCGTGAGGATTTCAGCTCTGCTGCCGTTTCCACCCTTGCCGCCATCGGCCCGCACCTTGCCGCTTCGCTGCGCACGCTCGCCGCACTTGCCGAACAGCGCTTGCAGACCGCGATGGCACAAGCAGCACTTGCTCGGCTCGGCGCGGGTCAGCTGGCTTTTGATGCAGGCGGACGGGTCATGGCAACCGACCCGCAGGCCGAGCGGATGCTGACCTTCGCTCCCGCCCCGGATCCCCGTGGTGGGCGACGGCTGCAGCTCCTGCCCGCTGCCAGCGGCGCGCTCGAAAAGGCTTGCAGCGCAATCGCCGAGGGCCATATCGAAGCGACCGCGATCCTGCTTGATCCTGCGCGTGACCTGCACATGCTCCTGCGCAAGTGCGACCTTGCCCTGCCCGAACCACACGCCCTGCCCGCCGTGATCGGTACGCTCCGCACCTCCGTCCGTGAGGATGAGCGCGCGGGAACCCGCATCCTGCGTGAACTGCACGGCCTGTCCGACCGCGAAGCCGCGCTTGCAGAGAAGCTGAGCCGTGGCGAGACGATTATCGAAGCGGGGCGTGCCCTGCGCCTGACCGACGAGACCGCACGAAACTATTCCAAGCGCATCTACGCCAAGACCGGGACGCGCGGACAGGGCGACCTTGTTCGCGAGGTGCTCGGCGGCCTCACTCCGTTTGCGTGAAAGCACCAAGCCAATGCCGGAAGCCACCGATTTCTCTGCCCGCCTCACTGCTCTTGAAGATCGCGAAGCTGTGCGAGAGCTTATCGCGCGCTACGGACCGCTTGCCGATGCAGGCGATGCCCAGGCCCTTGCCGAGCTGTGGACCGAGGATGGCGAATATGTCGTCACCGGCTTTGCCACGGCTAGGGGCCATGCCGAAATCGCCGCGCTGATCGAGGGCCCGGTCCACCGCCAGCTCATGGCCGATGGTTGCGCCCATCTCCTTGGCCCTGCTGCCGTCACTGTCGCAGGCGATGTCGCCACTGCGCGCTGTCATTCCTTGGTGCTGCGCCACGAAGCAGGCAGCTTTGTGGTCCACCGCGTCTCGGCCAACCGCTGGTCGTTCCGCCGCACCGCGAAGGGCTGGCGGGCAGTGCGGCGCGAAAACGCCCTGCTCGATGGTGCGCAGGCAGCCCGCGCACTCCTACAGGGCGTGTAGGGTTAGCCCCCGCGCGATACCGGGATCAGGGCCCCGCTCAGGTTGCGTGCGCCGGGCGATGCCAGGAACACGATGACCTTGGCCAGCGAAGCCGGCTGCACCCACTGCGAAAAGTCGGCGTCGGGCATGTCGGCCCGGTTCGTCGGCGTGTCGATGATGCTTGGCAGCACGGCGTTGACCGTGCAGTCCGTCCCGGCAAGCTCGGCGGCAAGGCTCTCGGTCAGCTTGTGGACGGCTTGCTTGGATGCGGCATAGGCCCCCATCCCGCCGCTTGCCACCAGCGCGCTGCCCGCGCCGATGTTGACGATCGCCGCGCCCGGCGTCGCGCTCAGCGTCGGCAGCGCAGCCTTGGTCATGGTCACGCAGGTGGTCGCGTTCATCGCGAACATCCTTGCCCAGGTCTCGGGACCGCCATCGGCGAGCGTCTGCCACACGAAACCGCCCGCCACGTTCACCAGAACGGCAATGTCGCCCAGCGCCGCCTTGACTTGCTCTACCGCCGCCGCTGCGGCAGCGGCATCGGTCAGGTCCACACCGCCGATGTCGAGCCCGCCAGGGTTCGCGTCCGGCGCCGAGGGCGCAAAATCGATCCGCGCCACCTTGTCGCCATTGTCGCGGAACGCCTGCGCCACGGCGCGCCCCAGCACGCCAAAGCCACCCGTAACGATTACCGAACGCATCGTGTCAAAAACTCCTTCAAGGCCGTTGCGAATGGCGGATGCCACCATCGACGACAATCTCCGTGGCGGTGATATAGCTGGCTTCATCCGACAGGAGAAAGCGGATCGTCGTCGCGATCTCTTCGGGCTTGCCGAACCGGCCAGGGAATATGCGCGGACCGTAGATCTGCGCCATCCCGTCTCGCATCTCGCCAAGGATCGGCGTGTCGATCATGCCGGGGCTCAGGGCGTTGATGCGGATGCCATCGTGCGCAAGCTCGTCGGCCATGGATCGCACCAGCGATATGACCGCGCCCTTGGCCGCCGTATAGATCGGGATCATTCCGTTGCCGAACCATGCGTTGATCGAAGAGATCGCCACCACCGCGCCGCCCGGATGCGCCTTCAGGTCATCGCGGAAAGCCTGCACCAGTTCGATCACCGCGCGCACGTGCAGCGCCATTCCGGCGTCGAAGTTCTCGGGCGTGACCCCGCCAATTCCGGTCTGCACCGCCGTGCCCGCACCGTGGACGATACCGCCGACGTTTCCGATCGCAGCGCGCGTTTCGATTGCGGCCGGGGCAACCCCCTGCGGATTGCGCAAGTCCACCGCGAGGCCCACCGCCGCCACGCCATATCGCGCCGCGATGTCGGCCGCGGCAGCCTGGGCGCCTTCGGCATTGATGTCCCACAGCGCCACCGGGCGCCCCACTTCGGCCAAGGCATGGGCGGTGGCCAGGCCGATGCCCGATGCCCCGCCGGTGATCACCACACCCGTCCCGGGCGTGCCCAGCCTCTCGTCACTCACGCTCATGCCGATTCCCTGCCTGATGGATTTGTGGCCAGGCACACCGTGTCAAACCCCAGGACATGCGCCACGCGGCCAAGGCCGACCCATGCCGCCACGCAATGCGCCAGATCGACGATCTCGCCATCGCTGAAGGCTTCGTGCATCCCGGTCCAGAAATCCTCGTCCGCCGCCAGTCCTTTCGGGTCCGTGCCGAAGCGCTCGGCAAAGGCGATGGCCAGCCGCTCCCGCGGTGAAAACAACCCGGAGTCCTGCCAGTTCTCCACCGCCGCATAGAACGCCTCGTCGGGCGCCGGGCCGTTTGCCGTCACCAGCCGCTCGGGCGTCTCGCCACCAACCGAGAAGGTGATTTCCGCATCGCGCGCCGCGCGGAAGTCCTGGCAGATTATGCAACCGTTGATCTGCGCCGTGCGCATGCGCGCCGCCTCGAACTCGCGTAGCGAGAGCCGGGTCTCGCGATAGACGGCAAAGGAGAATCCGGCTGCAGCGGCCATGATCTCGCGCGCATGGGTTCGCGCGGCATGGCCATAGGGATCGCTGGCCGCTTCGGCGGGCACGGAAATGCGCAACATCGGCAGGCGCTCCTCAGTTTGCAGGGATCTCGGGCACGGGGCCCATCGGCGGCACGTTGTGCGACCACGCCATGTCCTCGTGGCGCTCGGCAATGCGCCAGCCATCGGGCGTGCGGACCAGCCTGTCACGATACCAAAGACCGATGAAGAAGACCTGCTCCTCGCCCACCGCGCTGCGATGGACCATCGGGTTGAACAGGATCGTGCGCGCCCGGGCGGTGTCGCCGTCAAGGTCAAGCCTGGTCGTCGCCACCATGTGCTGGAACATCGGAAAGCGATCCAGCGCCACCGGCAACCACGCCTTGATCTGCGCGAAAGTACCCGCGGCGCCTCCGGTTTCGGAGTAATCGATCTGCGCGTCTGGCGTGAACACACGGTCAAGCGCGTCCCAGTCCCGTTCGTCGATTGCGAAGCAATAGCGCGCGAAGAGGTCCTGTATTTCCAGCCTGTCCGAGATTTCCTGAAGCGACATCATCGCGCTGCCCCTCTCCGCCTTGCTTTTGGCTGCGAATCATACGCAACTGCTTTGCTGTTGAGATCATGCATGGCGCTTCTCGCAAAAATTATCTACATTGTCTGCGCAGTTTGTGTTGGTTGAGAAGGTCCATCGGCCGTCGGGCACTGGCAAGGCGGGGAGGGGCATCAGGAAGGACGTCTGCGGCCACAGCGCGACCTGGCACACACTTCCCGAGGTGATGCCCATGCACGCACGCTGTGTGGATGTCGCAAGTCCTCCATGTGCAATGAGCCGCAATTTTATCAATATCAAAAGCCGATATGCTTTTTGATTGACGATTTGCGCATCTGTTGCGATATCTTTTTACGAATGCATTGCCACGTAAAGCAGTGCGTGAGTCGAAAGTCGTACCGGAGGAGAGGCCGCTCATGGCCAGCGCAGCTGCAATTTCGCTCGAAAGCTCGATCCCGTCGGGCGAAGAGCTCGTCGCCCGGGCAAGGGCCATGATCCCCGCCTTGCGCCAGCGCGCGGCCGAATGCGTCGCCGGGCGTGACGTTCCGGCGCAATCCATTGCCGAATTCCATGAGGCTGGTTTCTTCCGCATCCTTCAGCCCAAGCGCTGGGGCGGCTACGAAATGCACCCCAACGTCTTCTACGATGTGCAGCGGGCCCTTGCCGAAGGTTGCATGTCCACCGGCTGGATGTACGGCGTGGTCGGCTGCCATCCTTATGAAATCGCGCTCTTTCACGAAGAAGCGCAGGCCGAGGTCTGGGGCGAGGACACCTCCACCCTCGTGTCCTCCTCCTACCAGCCCGTCGGCAAGGTCGCCCCGGTCGAAGGCGGTTATCGACTCTCGGGCCGCTGGGGCTTCTCGACCGGCTCCGTCCATTGTCAGTGGGTCGTATTGGGCGCGATGGTCCCGCCGCGCGAAGAAGGCGGCGTGCCCGACATGCGCGCGTTCCTGTTGCCCCGCGCCGACTATACGATCGACACCGACAGCTGGCACGTCTTCGGTTTGCAGGGTACTGGCAGCCATGACATAATTGTCGACGATGTGTTCGTCCCCGAACACCGTACTCACCGTTCGATCGACGGATATCTCTGCACCAACCCCGGCCAGCAGACCAACACGGGGCCCCTCTACACCTTGCCCTGGGCCCAGGTTTTCATGCGCTCGGTCTCGACCGCTGCCTTCGGCGGCGCGCGCGCGGCGATTTCTGCCGCCATGGACATTGCCCAGAACCGCGTCTCGACCAACACCGGCAAGGCTTCCAAGAACGATCCGTTTCTTCTTGCCGCCATCGCCCGTGCGCAGGCCGAAGTGACGGAGATGGAGCAGACCCTGCGCCTCACCTTCGATGAATTGATGGCCCTGGCCGAAGCAGGCGAGCCGATCCCGATGGAGAAGCGCACCCTGTTTGCCTACAACTCGGCGAGCGTGGTGCGCCGCATGGCCGATCTGGTCGACGACATGGTCAAGCTGCTGGGCGGTCGCGCGATCTACACGTCCAGCGCGATCATCCAGCCCTGGCTCGATCTCAACGCCGGCCGCGCACACGTCGCCAATGACCCGGCCAATCGTACGCTCGACGTGGTCGGCGCGATGCTCGGTCAGGAACCGACCTTCACCTTCCTCTGATGGGAGCGCCACCCTTGGCTAGCCTGACCCAGACCACGCATCGCGTCTCCGGCGGATACGAAATTGTCATTGCCGAAGCGGGCGATCCTTCCGCGCCTGCCGTCGTCTTCCTGCACGGCAGCGGCCCCGGCGCCTCCGGTGCGTCCAACTTCCGCCAGAACATCGATGCTTTTGTGGACGCCGGTTACCGCGTGATCCTGCCCGACCTGATCGGTTATGGCGGCTCGTCCAAGCCAGAGGGGCTGGACTACACGCTGCAGCTCTTCACCGATACCGTGTACGAAGCGCTCGTCGCCCACGGCGTGACCAGCGCCAGCCTCGTCGGCAATTCGCTGGGCGGCGGCATTGCCCTGCTGATGACGCTCGACCACCCCGGCTTCACCCGCAATCTGGTGCTGATGGCCCCTGGCTGCGTGGCCGAGCGCGAGGCCTACTTCGTGATGCCGGGCATCACCAAGATGGTCTCCAGCTTCGGGGGGCCGGACTTCAACCTGGCCGAGCAGAAGCGCCTCGTCTCGAACCTCGTCCACCCGGACTTCGCCCCCAGGATCCCGGATGCCCTGGTGGAGGAACGCTTCGCCGTCGCCCGCACCCAGCCCAAGGACGTGCTGGTGCGCATGCGCACGCCCGACCTCTCGCCGCGGCTGCCGGAAATCACCCAGCCGGTCTTCGTGCTGTGGGGTCTGAACGACGAGTTCTGCCCGGAAGCCCATGCGCGTCTGTTCCTCGACCATTGTCCCGATGTCCGCGCGATCACTTTCGGCCGCACCGGCCACTGGGTCCAGGTCGAACGCGCTGCCGAGTTCAACGCCTTTGCCATCGAGTTCCTCAATGCCCGCCGATAAGATCCAGCACTATGGCGCGGCGCTTTACGAAGCCCTGCGCACCCGCAAGACCATCGCCCCGCTGATCGAGCAGGATCCCTCGCTGACGCTCGACGATGCCTATGCCATCAACCTCGATTTCCTTTCGCGCCGCGTCGCCGATCGCGAGAAGGTCGTCGGCAAGAAGATCGGCGTGACCAGCAAGGCCGTGCAGGACATGCTCGGCGTCCACCAGCCCGACTTCGGCTTCCTGACCGACTGGATGCATGTCGAAGGTGACATCGACATCGACGCCAAGGCCCTGATTGCTCCTCGCGCCGAGGCCGAGATCGCGTTCATCCTCAAGAGCAGCCTCAATGGCCCCGGCGTCACGGCCGCTGACGTTCTTGCAGCCACCGAAAGCATCGCCCCCTGCTTCGAGATCGTCGACAGCCGCATCGACAACTGGAACATCAAGATCGTCGATACCGTGTCCGACAACGCCTCATGCGGGGTCTACGTGATCGGCAATGAACGGCTCGACCCCGCCGGGCTGGACCTGCCCAATCTGCACGTGGCCGTCACCAAGAACGGCGAACCGCTGTCCGAAGGCTATGGCCATGCCGTGCAGGGCGATCCGGCACAAGCGGTGGCTTGGCTCGCCAACACGCTCGGCGCCTATGGCGTGACGCTCGATGCAGGCGACGTGATCCTGTCGGGTTCACTCGTCCCGCTCGCGCCCGCCGTGAAGGGCGATCGCTTCGAAATGACACTCAGCAACGCTGCAGGGCCACTCGGCACCTGCGTCGCCAACTTCGTTTGAGGAATACCTGAATGGCACGCGTAAAGGCCGCGATCATCGGTTCGGGCAATATCGGCACCGACCTGATGATGAAGATGATCAAGTACCCGCAGAACATGGAACTGGCGATCGTCGTCGGCATCGACGAGAAGTCCGAAGGCCTGGCCATGGCGCGCGAACACGGCATCGCCACCACGCACGAAGGCCTCGAAGGCCTGCGCGCCCACCCACTCTACAAGGACATCGGCATCGCCTTCGACGCGACCAGCGCCTACGCCCACAAGGTCCATGACGAGGCTCTGCGCGCCGATGGCATCCAGGTGGTGGACCTTACCCCCGCGGCCATCGGTCCCTTCACCGTGCCGCCGGTCAACATGGGGCAGCACCTCGACCAGCCCAACGTCAACATGGTGACTTGCGGCGGTCAGGCGACGATCCCGATGGTCGCCGCCGTCGCCCGCGTCTCGGACAAGCTCCACTATGCCGAAATCGTGGCGTCGGTCTCCTCGCGCTCGGCCGGACCCGGCACCCGCGCCAACATCGACGAGTTCACCCGCACCACCGCCCGTGCGATCGAACAGGTGGGCGGCGCCGCCAAGGGCAAGGCTATCATCATCCTCAATCCGGCCGAACCGCCGATGATCATGCGCGATACCGTGTTCACCCTGTCCGAAGGCGGCGATGAGGACGCCATTCGCCGGTCGGTGGCCGATATGGTGGCCGAAGTGCAGAAGTACGTCCCCGGCTACCGGCTCAAGCAGGAAGTTCAGTTCGAACGCTTCGGCGACAACAACCGCCTGAAGATTCCGGGGCAGGGCGAATTCACCGGCATCAAGTCGATGATCATGCTCGAAGTCGAGGGCGCAGGCGACTACCTGCCCAGCTACTCCGGCAATCTCGACATCATGACTGCCGCCGCCAAGGCCACCGGCGAACTGCTTGCCGCGCGCCGCATGGCCGCTGCTGCCGCCTGAAGGAGATCGGACGATGACTGCCACCTTCAACGTCGAAGCCGGCGACAAGCTCTACATCCAGGACGTGACGCTGCGTGACGGCATGCACGCGGTTCGGCACATGTACGGCATCGACCACGTCCGCGCGATTGCTTCGGCCATCGAAAAGTCGGGCGTCGATGCCATCGAGGTCGCCCATGGTGATGGCCTTTCCGGCGCCAGCTTCAACTACGGCTTCGGCGCGCACACCGATTGGGAATGGCTGGAAGCCGTGGCCGACGTGCTCGACAAGTGCGTGCTGACCACGCTGATCCTGCCCGGCGTGGGCACCGTCGAGGAACTGCGCCGCGCCTATGACATCGGCGTCCGCTCGGTCCGCGTCGCCACGCACTGCACCGAGGCCGACGTCAGCAAGCAGCACATCGGCATCGCCCGCGATCTTGGCATGGACGTCTCGGGCTTCCTGATGATGAGCCACATGATCGAGCCCGACGCCCTCGCCCAGCAGGCGCTCCTGATGGAAAGCTACGGCGCACAGTGCGTCTATGTCACCGACAGTGGCGGCGCGCTTGACATGGACGGCGTGCGCGCGCGCTTTCAAGCCTATGACCGCGTGCTGAAGCCCGAAACCCAGCGCGGCATGCACGCCCACCACAACCTCGGCCTCGGCGTCGCCAACTCGATCGTTGCCGCGCAGTGCGGCGCGGTGCGCATCGACGCTTCGCTGACCGGCATGGGCGCGGGCGCGGGCAACGCCCCGCTCGAAGTCTTCATCGCCGCCATCGATCGCAAGGGCTGGAACCACGGCTGCGACGTGATGATGCTGATGGACGCTGCCGAAGACCTCGTCCGCCCACTGCAGGACCGCCCCGTCCGTGTCGATCGCGAGACGCTCGCACTGGGCTATGCCGGGGTCTACTCCAGTTTCCTGCGCCATGCCGAAAAGGCTGCCGAGACCTACGGCCTCGATACGCGCGCGATCCTCGTCGAACTCGGCCGCCGCAAGATGGTCGGCGGACAGGAAGACATGATCGTCGACGTCGCGCTCGACATGCTGAAAGCGCAAGCCTGACCTGAAAACAAACGGCGAGAGGGCGATAAGGCCCCCGCCCAACCCCCCGGGAGAAAATGCCATGATCCTCAAGGACAAGGTCGTCATCATCACCGGCGCAGGGCCCGGCATGGGCCAGGCCGCGTGCCGGGGTGCGGCGAAGGAAGGCGCCAAGGTCGTCGTCACCGCCCGCTCGAAGCAGGCCATCGAGGAAGTGGCGCACGAGATCGTCGCGGCAGGTGGCGAAGCCATCGCGGTGCCGCTCGACGTGACGCAGATGGATCAGTGCCAGGCCGCAGCCAGGGCCGCGCTCGACCAGTGGGGCCGCATAGATGGTCTGGTCAATTCGGCCTACTATCACCCTGATTGGGGCCCGCTGATCGAGCATGACATCGACCAGGTGCTGCAAGCGTTCGATGTCGGCGCGGCAGGCGCGCTGCGCATGGCCATGGCCGTGTTTCCCACGATGAAGGCGCAAGGCGCTGGCTCCATCGTCAACATCTCCACCCTCTGCACCCGCAAGCCGATGCCCGGCGAAGGCGGTTATGGCATGGCCAAGGGCGCGCTCAATCACATGACCCGCCACCTCGCGGTCGAGTTCGGCGGCACCGGCGTGCGCGTGAACACCGCGCTGATGGGCTGGATGATGGGCGCTCCATTGGAAGGCTTCATCCAGGGTCTCGGCGAAGGCGCCGAAGCGTTCCGCAAGCAGCGCGCCAGCGAGATCCCGGTGGGCCACATCCCGCCCGACGCGGATTGCGCCAAGGCAGTCTACTTCCTGCTCTCTGACTACGCCTCGGAAGTGACCGGCGCCATGCTCGACGTCAACGGCGGCGACTGGGTCGCGGCATAAGGGAGGGCACGGTCATGTTGCTTGACTGGATGAAGAGCCACCCCACCCTTGCCGACGATCCGGTTTCGGGCTTCGATCCCGATGCCGTGACCGTCAGCGAGACGGTGGAAATCGCAGCCCCCGCCCGCGTGGTCTGGGCCGTACTCACCGACATGCCACGTTACAGCGAATGGAATCCGTTCTGCGTGCGCGCTTCCTCCACACTCGAAATGGGCGCGGCGGTCGACATGACGCTGGTCAACTATGCCGTGCCCGGCACGCTCGTGCCCAACTGCGAATACATCTGCGCTTTCGAGCCCGAGCGCATGATCTCGTGGGAGATGGTCCACTCCGATTTCTGGCCCTACCCCGCCCGCCGCGATCAGGTGATCGAACCGACCGGCGATGCATCATGCCGGTACTTCTCGACCGACGCCTTCCTTGGCGCCAATGGCATCCACGTCTTCCGCTTTGCCGGACCGTGGGTAAAACGTGCGTTCGACGATAGCGCCCGCGCGCTCAAGGGCCGCGCCGAAATGCTCTACGCACAAGAACAGAAAGCCTGATCCCGCAATGCCTTACACGCTCCAGCAGCTCTCCGACATGGAAGAGATCAAGGTGCTCAAGCACCGCTACTTCCGCGCTATCGATACCGGCGATTTTGCTGCCCTGCCGGCGCTGTTCACGGCCGATGTCGCCTGCACCTACAATGGCGGCACCTACAAGGTCTCGCTGTCAGGGCGTGACGCCATGGTCGAGTTCCTGTCCAATTCTTTCCACTCGGGCGCGCTTGCCATGCACATCGGCTCGATGCCCGAAATCAGCGTGACCGGCGACAACAGCGCCACCGGCCTGTGGTATCTGCAGGACGTGTTCATCGACCTCGAGAAGGACGCCCACACCTTCGGCACGGCGATCTATACCGACGCCTATCGCCGCGAAGGCGGGGTGTGGAAGATCGAGTCCACTTATTATGATCGCGTGATCGAAGTCTTGCGCAAGTTCAGCGAGACGAAGGGCAAACCTTCCGTCCAGCGCCTCGCGACCACCGGCCGAAAACCGCACGAGCGCACGGATATCAGCCACCTCATCCACTGGGACGAATGAGCACTGCGCCGGTCAAGGTCATCGCCCTGCTCCGCAAGAAGGAGGGCCTTAGCCGCGAGGCGTTCATCGCCTATTACGAGACGCGCCACGCCCCGCTGATCCGCTCGCTGCTGCCACACATTGCCGACTATCGGCGCAACTACGTCGACCGCGACGGCGCCTTCACCAGCGCCGTTGCCGCAATCGACTTCGACAGCGTGACGGAAATGCGCTTCGCCAGCCGCGCGCATTACGACGCTTTCCTCGCCGTCGCGTCGGACCCGGAAGTTGCCGCCCGGATCGCGCATGACGAGGAGAACGTCTTCGACCGCGCCGCCACGCGAATGTTCGTTGTGGACGAGGTTCCGGCTGCGCCCCCGGCATCGGGAACCCTGGCTCAACTGACGGCCGAGCGCGCGATCCGTGAAGGCCTCGCCCGCTTTGCGCGCGTGATCGATGCAAAGCAGTGGGACGCCTTGCCAGATGTCTTCGCCACTGACCTGACCTTCGACTACGGCCTGGGCGAACACTCCGGGATCGCCGCGCTGGAAGCCAACATGCGCCGCTTCCTCGATCTCTGCGGGCCAAGCCAGCACCTGATCGGCAGCATCACGATCGACGTTGCGCCCGGCAGCCTGGCCGCAACCAGCCGCGCCTATGTCCAGGCCCGCCACCAGCGCCCCGGTGACACGGGCGGTCCAATATTCGACACGAACGGCGAATACATCGATCGCTGGACCCTGCGCCCCGACGGCTGGCGCATAACCCGCCGCGATGCCCTGTGGCACACCAACAGCGGGGACACCGCAATCATCTGGAGTGGCGCCGACTGAGGCGACGCTTCAGTCGTCCCCGAAATCCGGCACCCACGGCACGCCATTGATATGGCCGCCACCGTCTACGAACAGGGTATTGCCGGTCAGATACCGCGCGTCCTCGCTGGCGAGGAACAGAGCGACGCCGCCGATGTCCGCCTCGGGATCGCCCATACGACCCATCGGGTTTGCGGCCGCAGTCGCCTTCGCCACGTCGGGCGCCATTTCCGCAAAACGGCGATAGGCGGCCGAGACCGCTGCCGGGCAGATCACGTTGACGCAGATGCCATGGGGCGCCCATTCCCGCGCCGCCGTGCGCGAATAGGCCCGCACCGCTTCCTTGGCGACGTTGTAGTCTGCGCTGCCCATGTGTGCGTTGACGCCATTCAGCGACGCCATGTTGATCACGCGGCCCCAGCCCCGCGCCTTCATGTGCGGCAGTGCCCGCTCCATCGCCCACTTGGTGGCATAGAGGCACATCTTCAGCGCATCGTCGAAGCGCGCGTCGGTCTTGCGCTCGATCCGCACCGGCCCTTCGCCGCGATAGGCGTTGTTGACGAGGATATCGACCGCACCGAACCGCTCGGCACACAGGTCCACCGCCGCGAACACATCGTCACGGGAAGAGACATCGCACTGGATGAAGACCGCCTGCGCCCCGCCTGCACAAAGCTGCTCGACCACCGCCGGACCGCGCTCGGCATCGTAGTCTGCGACGACCACGCTCGCCCCTTCCCTGGCGAAGCGGCGAGCAATGCCTTCGCCGATGCCATCGGCACCGCCGGTAATGACGGCGGCGCGCCCAGCAAGTCTTCCCGTCACGCCGCCGTCTCCTTCTCTCGTCAGTTGCCGAAGCTGTAACGCAGGCGCAGGCCGAACATGCGCGGCTCGCCATAGATCACGCTCTGCGCGCCGATCGTCTGGAAGATGCCGGTGTTCGAGATGATGTAGTTCTTCTTGGTGATGTTGGTGGCGAACAGGCTCAGGTCCACCGGCGCGCCCATCACGCCCTTCCAGTCGATCGTGGCGTTGAGCAGGCCATAGCTCGGCAGCAGCACGCCCGGTTCGTTGATCGTCCCATCCGGGAAGCGCTCGGTCGAAAACGGCGCGGTCGGCTGCTTGTCGGTCCAGTTGTAGCTGAGGAACAGGCTGAAATTGCCCACATCTTCCGAAACCGGCAGCGAGAAGCGGCCATAGACCGACAGGATGTTGGGCGAGAGGTACTGCAGTGGACGGCAGGTCATGTCCGCCCCGGCAAAGACCTTGGGCGAAGTGATCGACTGCGCGGTACAATCCCACACGCCGGAGCTCGAATCGAACTTGAAGGATTTGTACTTGGCGCTGAGGTGGCTGTAGTTGCCGCCCAGTTCGATGTTCTGCGTCGGCTGGATCATCGCCTCGACTTCGACGCCCTTGATCTCGGCCGAAGCGTTGTTCAGCGTGATCGCGCCATTGCCGCCGGTTGCGCGGTTGAAGTCCCCGGCCGCGCGCTGGATGTTCTTGTAGTCCAGCCAGAAGCCGTTGACGTTGAACCGCCCGCGCATGCCGCCGGCGTTGAAGTCGGTCTTGAAGCCTGCTTCGTAGTCGGTGACGGTCTCCGGCCCGAAGGTGCGGGTGTTCTCGAACACGGCATAGCTGTTGAAGCCACCGGCCTTGTAGCCGCGCGTGACCTTGCCATAGACCATGATGTTGTCGTTCGGGCGGTAGTCGAGCCCGATGGTCCAGTTGGGCGACGAGCTTTTCAGCCTTGCACCGAACAGGCAGGTGTTGAGCGGATCGGCGATCGGCTGCGTGGGATTGGGATTCGATTTCCACGAACACGCCGTGACATACTTCGCCCCACCCGGCAGCGGGACATAGCTGAACGATGTGGTCGATCCGTCCACGGTGTCCCAGGTATAGCGATAGCCCGCTGTCAGTCGCAGGCGGTCAAGCGCAGGCGAAAACGCGCCGAAATCGAGCGAGCCCTGCGCATAGAGCGCCTTGGATTCGTTGGTCACACCGATCTGGCTCTGGCCGATGGGGCAGCCCGTGACCGACTGCAGGCCGCAGACGTTGATCGAATAGGACACCATCGTGCCCCGCGGGCTCTGCTTGTAGTAGAAGCCGCCGACCGTATAGGTCAGCTTGTCGTTCAGCGCCGTGCCCTGGAACTGCAGTTCCTCGGTCACCTGCTTGTACCAGTCACGCGGGGCGGTGCGGCTCTCTACCGTCACGCCGGTATCATAGACCGGAGCGATCGTGCCGTCCTGGTCGTTGGCGTAGTAGGACTTCAGTTCTGCATAGCTGAAGATGTTGCGCAGCTTGAGAGTGCTGGAAAGTTCGATGTCGGTGGTGTTGTTGATGCCCCAGGATTCCAGCTTGGCGAAGCTGTCCATGCCATGCGCTGTCTGGCGGATGCCGCGCGCGTTCTGCTGATTGAGCAGGTTGGTGTAGTAGCTGCAATTGGCAGGGCCGGTCCCTGCACCGCAGAAATTGAAAGTCGGCGCGATTGCGCCCAGTGGCAGGGATACGCCCGGCGCAACCAGGATCGGCCGCGTGGCGAGGCCAACGAAATAGTTGGTATTGAAGTTCTTGGCGATCGAACCCGTGCCATTGCTGTGCGACTTGCCATAGTAGCCCAGCGTATAGTTGGTGACGCCCTCCACCGGCTCGATCCACAGCCCGACGCGGCCCATGCGCCAGTGCTGGTCGTCGCGATCCTTGTTCCAGTTTACGTCATGCGTGAAGCCGTCACGATCGCGTGAGGCTCCGACAAGCCGCAGGCGAACCTTGTCCGAGATCGGCAGGTTCAGCACCGCTTCGGTCTCGACCATGCTGTAGTTGCCAAAGCCGGCCTGGACATAGCCTTCGAGCTTGTCGGTCGGCTTGGCCGGCGTCAGCAGGATCGCGCCACCAGTGGTGTTTCGTCCAAACAGCGTGCCTTGCGCGCCGGCCAGAACCTGTACGTTCTGCAAGTCGACGAAACTGCCGGGGCCACCTTGGCCGGAAAGCGTGATCGCCGAAACCAGCGGGACTTCGTTCATGTAGACGACGACCGCGGGCGATCCCTGGAACGATGCGCTCTGCCCGCGGATCGATGGCGACATCACGTCGCGCGAAGCCTGCCCGTTCGGGCCGACGACCAGCGACGGCACGGAAGCCTGCAGATCCTGCAACTGGGTAAGCCCGCGTTCGCGAATGCTTTCTGCGCTGATAGCGGTGATCGAGATCGGAACGTCCTGTGCGCGCTCTTCGCGGCGGTTGGCCGTGACGATGATTTCCATGTTGTTGGGCACGCTGTTTTCCGCAGCCTGCTCATCCGCAGCATCTTCTGCAGCAAAAGCGATCTGCGGCGCAGCAAAGCTGCCCAGCGAAACGCTTGCCAGCAACGCCCAAGCGACCCGTCGTCCCGTTTCCGAGCGTGCACGCATTGTGTCAGACATCGTTCTCTCCCTCCAAGATCGTACTTCCCATGCCTCTGCGGCGAAACACGGATCGACAGGATGAGCGGCATCCCCGCGCACGCCCCAAGCATGCACGACGACAATTCGCAGAAAGGCAGGGAGGCCCCTCATCCCGGTATTCTTTTTCTCTATGAAGCAGCCTATCAACTACGCAAAATAAGTTCAAGAGACGATTTTAGCATCATGTTGCGTAGCCAAGGGCACGTCTTTGCGCTTATGTGGGCTTGACGAATTTTTCTGGAAGTCCTCCGTTGGCGATGCACCGAACAATGCGGCCACACCGATTCTGCAATCGCCAGCGAACCCAAGGCGCGGCACGAAGTGACTGATTTTCAGGAACCTTCCACTGCGCACCGCTCAGAAAAGCAACAGGAGAAGTCGATGCCTGACCTGCCCTATCTCGCCCGCGGCGTCATGCCGGTCGAAACACCGTCGAGCGTGCTCGTGTCCTCGTCGAAGTATCTCAACAACCCCCGCCTGCGCGATTGGCTGGCGATGATCCTCCTGCGCCGCAACGGCCCGGACCTGCCCCCGCCAGCCGAGATGTACGAGTTCCTGCCGATTCTCGAGGAACTGCGCGATCACGATGCCATAGAGGAGATGTTCACGGCAGAACGCCGGATCAATCCCGAACTCGATGCCTGGCTTTCCGAGGGCTTCTACTCGACCTACTCGATCGACGATTTCGCGCAGTACGCGCCAGGCTCGCTCGGCGGAATCTTCTACCAATGGATCACCGAAGGAAACTACGAGATCCAGATCACGCCCTGGCGCGAACCGAAAAGCCAGCTGGAGTTCTACAACCTGCGCTCAGGCCAGACCCACGATTTCGAACACATCCTGTGTGGCGGCGGGTTCAACTTCATGGGTGAGCTCGTCCCCTACTGGTACCGCCTGACCAACGTGTTCAAGCACATCCGCAATCCGGAACTGGCAGCCGAATTGAGCCTGATCCAGATCTTCGGATCGCTCCGCTACACCGTGCGGACGATACTGCATTATCCGCAAGTCTGGAACACCTGCACCGACGCTATCCAGCGCGGCATGGCGGTCGGCAAGGCCAGCGACGCCTTGTTCATGAAGAAGCTGGAGCCGTGCTTCCACCTCCCATTGGCCGAAGCGCGCGAGGCTCTGGGTGTGCGCGGCGCGGTCGATGTCGATACCGATCTCGAAGGCGCGTTCTGGGCGGAGCGGGTTCCCGCCTCGGCGCTGGTGAGGCCGGAACTGCAATAGCCTCGGCCTGATGATTGACTCACTCCGTCTCCCAAGTAAGTGAGTGATCATGACAAGGACCCGAATACCGGGCGTGCAGCGCCGAGGCCAGATCGTTGCCGCCGCACGGCGGGTCTTTTCACAGCACGGCTATGACGGAGCCAAGACCCTGCAGATCGCGCGCGAGGCGAAGGTCTCGGAGGCGCTGGTGTTCCGTCATTTCCCCAGCAAGCTCGCCCTCTACCGCGCGGTCCTGCGCCAGGTATTTCTCGAGCAGGACGAGCGCTGGCGCGAACAGGGCGTGCACGGCGAAGGTGCGCGGGGCCTCGCCAGTGCGATCCATACTTTCATCTCCGCCTGCGCGACCGATGCAGAGGATCCTGCCCGTCATGATACGCATCGCATGACCCTGGCCAGCCTTGCAGGCGATGGCTCCTACGCCAGCCTGATCTATCGCCGCTCGCAGCGGCGCAACGGGGCTGCCATGGACGCGGCCTATGCCTCTGCCCGGGCCGAGGGTGGACTTGACGGCGAGCCTCTCGACGTGCCCGCCGCTGCCATGTTCGTCGAACATGTCGGGACGATGATGGCCGCAATCGGGGGATTGCCTTTGGCGGCAAGGCCTTACGGAGTCGCAGGGGATGATCTTGTCAGGCAGGCGACGTGGTTCTGCCTGCGTGGCATCGGCATGCCGGACCGGATCATTGCCGATTACTTCGCCTCCCTCGCTTCAGACACGTAAGGCAGGATCTTCGAAGATCAGCTGAATGATGGCTTCCGCAAGACCTATCGCTCGACTGGCAGCCCATGGTTCGTGCCGCTCAACAGGCGGCGTAATGGCCTGCGTGCCGGTCTATCTCACGGCCCGATAGGCAGCATCACCGGCGCGAAGGTCGAAAGCAGTCCCGCGTCAAGCACTTGCGCTTGACCCGTGATGAAGCCCGAGGCCGGGCTGCACAGCCACAACGCCACTTCGGCAACATGCTGCGCCTGTCCCATGCCGCGCAAGGGCACGCGCGGCAGCTCCTGCCCATCAACGATCTCGACATCCGGCGCGCCGATCAGGGGGGTCTCCACTCCGCCCGGGCACAGCGCATTGATCCGGCAGCCGCGCGCCGCGAAGGCATCGACGCAGGACTTCACCAGCCCGACCACGCCATGCTTGGCAGCACTGTAGGCCGGGTTCGCCGGATGGCCGACCACGCCGGCCGCCGAAGCCGTGACCACGACCGCGCCGCCCTGCCCGATCACTGGCTGCACCGCCTTGATCCCGTTGAACGCGCCCTTGAGATTGACCGCGACCAGCTTGTCGAACAGCGCCTCGTCAACCGTGTCGAGGCCTTCGGCGGCGCCATAGAGCCCGGCGTTGAGGAAGGCGAAATCCAGCTTTCCGGCTACGGCCAGAACTTGCGCCACCATCTCCTGGTTGCTGGCATAGTCGGCCACGTCGACCTTCACGGCGCTTGCGCGCTGACCGATCTCGGCCACGACGGCCTGCGCCGCCGCAAGGTTGAGGTCAGCGCAGAACACCCTCGCGCCTTCCTGCGCAAAGCGAATTGCCGCGGCGCGGCCGATGCCGGATCCTGCTCCGGTGACGAGGGCAACCTTGCCGACAAATCGCTGCATCACTCTCTCCGAAATAGCCCTCGCCTTGATCAGCGAAGTTCTGTTTTCAGCACCTTGCCCGCTGCATTGCGCGGGAGATCCTCCACGAGCACGAAGCTGCGCGGCACCTTGTAATTGGCCATGTTCTCGCGCGACCACGCGATCAGCTCGGCCTCGCTTGCGGTTGCACCGGGACGAAGCACGACGAAAGCGCGACCCACTTCGCCCAGGCGCTCGTCCGGCACGCCGACGACGGCGGCCATGCCGATCGCCGGATGCTCCGCCAGCAGCTTCTCGACTTCGGCGGGATAGACGTTGAACCCGCCCGAGATGTACAGGTCCTTCATCCGGTCGGTGATGCGCACATAGCCGCGCTCGTCCATCGTGCCGACGTCGCCTGTGTGCAGCCAGCCATCGGCGTCGATGGTCTCGGCCGTGGCTTGTGCGTTGTCGAGATAGCCAAGCATGACGCCCTGCCCGCGCACCTGCACCTCGCCGGTCTGCCCGCGCGGCACTTCGTTGCCTTGCGCGTCGGCGATGCGAACTTCGTTGCCCGGAAAAGCCTTGCCGCAGGTGCCGGCAATAGTTTCAGCGTCGTCTCCCGGAACGCAGGTCGTGATGTTCACGCACTCGGTCATGCCATAGGCGGTGATCAGATCCACCATGCCAAGGTCCTCGCGGATGCGTTCGACCAGCGCGGGCGGCACGCTTGCCGCGCCGGTGGTGCCGCCCCGCAACGATGAGCAGTCCCATTTGCGCTTGTCCAACTCTGCCAGCAGCATCTGGAAGATGGTCGGCGGCCCCGGCATGAAAGTGATGCGTTCGCGCTCGATCAGCTCGATTGCCTGGCCCACGTCGAACTGCGGCATCGGCACAGCCACCGCCCCCGAGAGGATGCACGCAACCCAGCCCACCTTCATGCCGAAGGAATGGAAGAACGGATTGGCAATGAGATAGCGATCGCCCTCGCGCAGGCCGGTATTCTGGCACCACACCGCAGCCTGCGGCAGGACCCGGCCGTAAGTCATCAGCACGCCCTTGGGGCTGCCGGTCGTCCCGCTGGTGAACAGGATGTCCGAGACAGTATCGGCGTCGATACCCACCAGCGCCCCGTCCACGGCCGGGTCGTCCGCCCCCTTGCCCCCTTGCACCAGATCGTGCTCGAGCAGCAACGTGCCTTCCAGCGCAGGCAGGTCCTCGTCCGCGATCAGGGCGCGGTAATCGATGCCGAGAAAGCCCTCGACCGTGAACAGCAGCTTCGCATTCGTGCGGCGCAGAATGTCTCCCGCCTCGCGGCCCTTCAGCCGGGTATTGAGCGTGACCACCGCCGCGCCGCAGCTCATCACCGCAATCGCCGCCACGATCCATTCGCGCGAATTGGGAGCCCAGATGGCTACCCGGGCCCCTGCGCCTATGCCCCGCCCCAGCAGTGCCGAAGCCGCCGACCTGCTGCGCTGCCACAGCTCGGCAAAGCTCCACACCTCGCCGTTCTCAAGCACCGCCGGCGCATCTGGCCAGGTTCTTGCCGCAGCCTGAGCGGCGTGGGGTATCGTTGGCGGCAGGGGATCGAGCATCGCGGGTCAGGCCACTTCGAACAGGCCGGCCGCACCCATGCCGCCCGCCACGCACATCGAGACGACGACGTACTTCACGCCCCGCCGCTTGCCCTCGATCAGGGCATGGCCAACCAGCCTTGATCCGGTCATGCCGAACGGATGGCCGATGGCAATGCCGCCGCCGTTGACGTTGAGCTTGTCGGGATCGATCTCCAGCTTCTTCTGGCAATAGACAGCCTGGCTCGCGAAGGCCTCGTTGATCTCGAACAGCCCGATGTCCTCGATCTTCAGCCCTGCGCGGTCCAGCAGCTTGGGGATCGCAAAGACCGGCCCGATGCCCATTTCCTCTGCCCCGCAGCCCGCCACCTGGAAGCCGCGATAGATCCCCAGCACCGGACGCCCTTCGGCCTTTGCAGTATCGAGGTCCATCAGCACCTGCGCCGATGCGCCGTCAGAAAGCTGGCTGGCATTGCCTGCGGTAACGTGCTTGCCCTCGGCGATGACCTGTCCGTTCTTGAACACCGGCTTGAGCCCCGCGAGCGCTTCGTAAGTCGTGCCCGCGCGCACACCTTCGTCACGGCCAAGCGTCACCTCTTCCTTGCCGGTCTCGTTACCCTCCTTGTCGAACAACGCCTTGGTCACGGTGATCGGCACGATCTCGTCATCGAACTTGCCGGCTTCCTGCGCAGCCGAGGCGCGCTGCTGCGAAAGGGCGGCAAAGCGGTCCTGCTCCTCGCGGGTCACACCATAGCGCTCCGCGACGATCTCGGCGGTCTCGATCATCACCATGTAGGCATGCGGGTCCGCAGCCTTGATGAATTCCGAACGGTTGCGAAACTGCGGCGCATGCTTGTTGATGGTCAGCGAAATGCTTTCCATGCCGCCCGCCACGGCAACGTCGATCTCGTTGCACATGATGCCACGCGCTGCGAGCGCGATGGCGTTGAGCCCGGACGAGCACTTGCGGTCGAGCGTGAAGCCCGCTGTCGTGTCGGGCAGGACCGAACCGTGGACGGTTAGCCGCCCAAGGTTGTAGCTCTGCGTGTTCCAGTGGTTGCCGACCCCGAGGTAGACGTCGTCCACCCGTGCCGGATCGATCCCGGCCCGCGCAATCGCGGCATTGACCACGTGGCTCGACAGCACCGGAGCTTCGGTATCGTTGAAGGCCCCACGATAGGCCTTGCCCACGCCGGTGCGGGCGGTCGAAACGATGGCGGCTTCACGCATGTTTGCGTCCTCTCAGGAAAATCCGTGCATGTTGGTCGGCCCAAAATAGGCCCGCATCTCGACGACCTTGCCGTCGTCGTTGAACTTGAAGGTGTCGATCACATCGACGCGCATGTCCTTGCCGCCAAGGTTGAGCAGGACCGAGAACGCGAACGCCGCATAAGGCCCGCACACGCGCACCAGCCCTTCAAGCCTGAGCTTCGCGCCTGTCTGCATCGAGGCCGTATAGAATTCGAGGATCGCCGCCTGCCCGACCTTGGGTTCGGTCCCCACCGGGTCTTCGACCGTGGCATCTTCCGCAAACAACGCGGCAACCCGTTCGGGCGCGCCTGCATCGAACGCGGCAACATATTCGTGAACGGCGGCTTCCATCACCTTGGGATCGGTCATCGCACTTGCTCCGGAAAATAGCGGCTGATTGTATCGAGCACGCAGGCTGGCCTGTCCTGCCCCTCGATCTCGACGGTGACGCGCACGACTGACTGGATCGCGCCCTTGACCTCCTCGACCGAGACGATTTCGCCTGCACCCCGGATGCGGCTGCCAACCTTCACCGGCGAGAGGAAGCGCAAGCGGTCCGCGCCGACGTTCACCGCATGGGCAAACCCGCGCACCTCGATCAGCTGGGGGAGGAAGTAATTGACGAGGCTCATCGTCAGGTAGCCATGCACGATCGTCCCGCCGAACGGTCCGTCCTTGGCACGCTCGACATCGACGTGGATCCACTGGTGATCGCCCGTGACATCGGCAAACCCGTTGACCCGCTCCTGATCGACCAGAAGCCACTCGGTCGGCGGCAGTTGCGTGCCTTCCTTGCCAAGCAGGTCGGCCGGTTTCTCGAACACCACCGCCACGATCAGGCCCTCTGGCTCGATACCGGGACGATCTCGCCGGTCATGTAGGAGGAAAGGTCCGAGGCCAGGAACAGCATGACATTGGCCACTTCCCACACCTCGGCGGGGCGCCCGTAGGCCTCGGTCTTGACCAGCTCGGCAAGGCGCTCTTCTGTCGTCACCTTGGCAAGGAACGGATGCATCGCCAGGCTCGGCGCCACCGCATTGATGCGCACGCCGTGATCCGCCGCTTCCAGTGCGGCACAGCGGGTGAAGGCCATCACGCCCGCTTTCGCCGCGGCATAGTGCGCTTGGCCCCGCTGCGCGCGCCAGCCCAGCACCGAGGCGTTGTTGACCATCACTCCGCTCTTCGCCGCATACATCGAAGGCAGGAACGCCCGCGTCATGCGGAACAGGCTGGTCAGCGTCACGTCGAGCACGCGGCTCCACTGCTCGTCGGTCATGTCGACGACATCGACCTCGCCGCCAAGGCCGGCGTTGTTGATCAGCACGTCGACCGATCCCAGCGCCTCCAGCGAGGCATCGCGCAGATCCTGAACCTGCGCCTCGCTGGTCACGTCACACACCTGCGTGAACGGGCGTTCGCACCCCACTTCGGCGGCAATGCGATCGGCCGCTTCGCCCAGACGACGCTCGTGAAAGTCGCTGATGAGAACGCGCGCGCCCTCCTCGGCGGCCCGCTTGGCGACAGCGAAGCCGATGCCGGTCCCGGCAGCGGCGGTCACCACCACCGTCTTGCCCTTGAGCATCCCAAGCGGCGTCGGATAGGGAGGAACGGGAACGCTCATGCTTGACCTCTCGGTTCGCGCGGTAGCCCCAGACCGCGCTCGGCGATCAGGTTGCGCTGGATCTGGTTGGTGCCGCCGTAGATCGTGTCGGAGCGGCTGAAGAGAAACAGGTTGGGCAGCGTCGGCCAGGAGTAATGGTCACCGGACGCAATTTCTCCGGCCTGTCCGAGCACTTCCATGCCCAGCTCGCCAAGGTCGCGCCGCCATGTCGCCCACTGGATCTTGTAGGTCAGCGCCGCACCGTCGATGGCCGCAAGGTCTGTGCCCGAAAGCATTCGAAGCGCGCCATAGCGCATCAGGCGAAGGCCGATTTCCGCCCGCGCAATCTTCTGGCGGATCACCGGATCGGCAGCCTTTCCGTTGGCCTTGGCCGCATCGATCACGGCGTCGAGTTCGTTCCTGAACTGCATCTGCTGGCCGAGCGTGGAAACCCCGCGCTCGAACGCCAGCAGCGCCATCGCCACCTTCCACCCCTCGCCCGCTGCGCCCAGCATGGCATCGGCGGCACAGCGCGCGTCGGTGAGGAAAGTCTCGTTGAACTCGGCCTCGCCGTTGATCTGACGGATCGGGCGCACCTCGATGCCTGGCTGGTCCATGTCCATCAACAGGAACGACAGCCCCTTGGGGCCCGCCGAGCCTTCTTCGCTACGCGCGACGACGAAGATCATGTCCGAATAATGCGCGAGGCTTGTCCAGACCTTCTGGCCGTTGACCACCCACTCACCATCTTCCAACCGCGCCTTGGTCTTCACGTTGGCAAGGTCGGAACCGGCATTCGGCTCCGAATAGCCCTGGCACCAGATCTGCCGACCTGCCGCGATTTCGGGCAGGTACCTCGCCTTCTGCTCCTCGGACCCGAAGGCAAGGATCGTCGGCCCGGCCAGTTCCACGCCGATGTGGTTGATCCGATTGGGGGCGCCAGCCCGCGCATATTCCTCGGCGAAGATCACCTGCTGGGCGATGGTCGCATCGCGCCCGCCCCACTCCCTGGGCCAGCCGATGCAGCTCCACCCGGCCTCGCCCAGCCGCTGCTCCCACTCCTTGCGGCGCGGGATTGCGTCGCACAGGTTGGGAATGCCGCGAATGTCGGCGAATGCCCCGGTCATTTCCGCCTGCAGCCACTCCGCGCACTCTGCGCGAAAGGCTTCGTCAGCGGGCGAAAAGCCGAGCTTCATGCAGCCGCCCCGAGAACCGCCGAGGCGACCTGCTCGCGATGCCACTGGCCATCGCCAAGCAGCGTCTGGATCGAACGGGCGCGCTTGAAGAACAGGTGCGCGTCATGCTCCCAGGTAAAGCCGATGCCGCCGTGCAGCTGGATCATGTTGCCGGCGCACATGAAGAAGGTGTCGGCGCAGAACGCCTTGGCCGAATGCAGCGCGACCAGCGCCTCGCCCGAACCCTCATCCACCGCACAGGCCGCCCAGTAGACCGCCGAGCGCGCCTGCTCGATCTCGATCATCATGTCGGCAAGACGGTGCTTGTAGGCCTGGAACGAGCCGATCTGCCGCCCGAACTGCACCCGCTCCTTGGAATAGGCCACGGTCCGATCCAGCGTCGCCTGCGCTCCGCCCAGCGCCTCGGCGGCAAGGCAGATCCACCCGGCGGCCAGCGCCCCGGCAATTGCCGCATCGCCATCGGCAAGCTGCTCGCCCTGCGCGCCATCGAGCGTCGCCGTGGCAAAAGGCCGGGTCTGGTCCATCGTGACGTGCGCCTGCACACTCACACCAGCGCCCTTTAGGTCGACGATCCACGCATCGCTGCCCAAATGGACCAGCAGCAGATCAGCCGAAGCGCCATGCGGCAGGAACGGGAACGTGCCCGAAATCCGGCCATCCTTCACGGCCAGCTGCGGAGCCCACGCCGCCGTCGCGATCAACTCGCCCGCAGCAAGGCGCGGCAACCATTCCGCCTTCTGCGCCTCGGAACCCCCACGCGCAATGGCCTGCCCGATCATTACGTGGCCCAATAGCGGCAGCGCCGCCACTTGTGCGCCTGCAGCCTCGGCCACCAGCGCCATCTCGACCATGCCGAGGCCCGCGCCGCCATGCTCCTCGGGCAGGCCGATCCCGGCAAGGCCAAGCTCGGTCGCGAACGACGACCACAGCTCGCGGTCGATCCCGTCGGCCGCCATGGCCTTTCGCGTGCGCTCGCTCGTCGCGTTCTCGGCAAAGAAGCCGCGCACGGTCTCGGCGATCATCGCCTGTTCGTCGGTGAAGGCAAATTCCATCGTCTCTACTCCGTCCGGGCCTTCAGGCCGTGCCCCATACCCCGCGGCCTTTAGGCCGCACCCCACACTTTCCGCGGCGGCACGCGCGCTGCGATCAGCTTCGCCACGGCATCGCCAACTTCGGCAGGCTCCCACCGGGCGCCCTTGTCCACCACCGGACCCTCGCGCCAGCCGTCCTCCAGCATGATCTTGCCACCTTCGAGTTCGAAGACGCACCCGGTCACATCGCGGCTTGCGCTGCTGCCGAGCCACACGACCGTCGGCGCGACATTGGCGGGGTCCATGACGTCGAAGGCCTGGCCCTCGGTCGCCATCTTCTCGGCAAAGGCCTGCTCGGTCATGCGGGTGCGCGCAGATGGGGCCAGTGCATTGGCAGTGATGCCATAGCGCCCCAGCTCTGCCGCCTGCACCAGCGTCAGCGAGGCGATGCCGCCCTTGGCTGTCGAATAGGCTGCCTGCGCGATCGAGCCCTGCAGCCCGGCCCCGCTCGAGGTATTGATGATCCGCGCATCGGGATCGCGCCCGTCCTTCTGCTTGGCCCGCCAGTAGTTCACGGCGTGGCGTGCAAGGCAGAAGTGGCCGCGCAGGTGGACGTGCATCGTCGCGTCCCACTCTTCCAGCGTTGCCGAAACGAACATGCGGTCGCGCACGATGCCGGCATTGTTTACCACCACATGCAGGTCACCGAAGGCGTCGAGCGCGGCCTGCACGATCCGTCCTGCCGCATCCCAGTCGGTGATGTCCTCGTAGTTGGCCACGGCCTTGCCGCCCGCCGCCACGATCTCGGCCACCACGCCATCGGCAGCGCTGGTATCGCGACCCTCGCCGCCCAGCGACGTGCCGATGTCGTTGACCACCACGTTCGCGCCCTCGGCGGCAAAGGCCAGCGCATAGGCGCGGCCCAGCCCGCGTGCGGCGCCGGTGATGATGACAGTGCGCCCATTACAGATACCGCCGCAGATGCCCACTTGTGTCTCCTGTGAAGTGCTTCAGCCAACCGGCAGCAGCAGGTGCTGCGAAAGGTCGCCGATGTAATCGAGCATTGAATAGTCGCGCGTGGCGAAGCGCCAGGTTCCGCCAACGCATTCAAACGTATCGTGATAACGCCCCGATGCGATTGCCTGCAGCGGCAGTTCCGGGGTCTGCTGGAACACGGTGTAGACCGAACGGCAGCTCGCCGTGCCCGCCGCCTCGTCAATCTCGAGGATCGGGTTGGTGATCACGTGCCGCGTGCGCGGCGTGCCGCAAGGATGGATGCGCACGAAGGCGCGCCACTGCTCCAGCATCGCGGCCCCACCTTCCACCACACGCCCGCCGCCCAAGGTGACGCGCGCATGATCGAACATCGCGGCAACCTCATCGAGCTGCCCAGCGTCCATCAGTTCCGCGTAGCGGTAGAGCAGGTTGGTAATGGCGGTGGCGGCGTGCATGGTCAGAGCCGCTCGATGATCGTGACGTTGGCCTGCCCGCCGCCTTCGCACATCGTCTGCAGCCCATAACGGCCACCGGTGCGCTCAAGCGAGTTGAGCAGCGTCGTCATCAGCTTGGCGCCTGTCGATCCGATTGGATGGCCCAGCGCAATCGCGCCGCCCGCCACGTTGACCTTCTCGTGCGGGATTTCGAGTTCCTTCATCCACGCCATCGGCACCGAAGCGAAAGCCTCGTTGCATTCGAACAGGTCGATGTCGGAAAGCTTCATGCCCGATTTGTGCATGGCATAGCGCGTCGCCGGTATTGGCCCCGTCAGCATCCACACCGGATTGTCGGCCCGCACCGACATGTGGTGAATGCGCGCGCGCGGCTTGAGGTTGTGCTCCTTCAGCGCCCGCTCGCTGACGATCAGCAGCGCAGCCGCACAATCGGAATTCTGGCTGGCATTGCCCGCTGTGATCCGCCCGCCCTCGCGCACCGGATTGAGCAAGGCGAGGCCTTCCAGCGTCGTGCCAGGACGGATCGTCTCGTCGCGGTCCAGCCCCTCCAGCGGCACGATCTCGTTCCTGAACCAGCCCTGCTCGGTCGCATGCTGCGCACGGCGGTGGCTCTCATAGGCGAAAGCGTCCATTTCCTCGCGGCTGATGTTCCACTTCTCGGCGATCATTTCGGCCGAGCGGATCTGGTTCACTTCCTCGTCGCCATAGCGCGCGTCCCAGCCCCTGGCGCCGATGAACGGACTTTCGAAGCCATAGGCAGCGCCAGCGGTCATCGCCGCCATGATCGGAATGCGGTTCATCGCCTGGCTGCCACCGGCCACGACAATGTCCTGCGTGCCGCTCATCACGCCCTGTGCGGCGAAGTGGACCGCCTGCTGGGCAGAGCCACACTGGCGATCGATGGTCACGCCCGGCACGTCCTCGGCAAGACCGGCGACCAGCCACGCCGTGCGGCCAATGTCGCCCGCCTGCCCGCCGATCGTTTCGGTGCAGCCCCACACCACGTCCTCGACCAGCGCCGGGTCGAAGTCGTGCCGCGCCATCAGTTCGCGGATGGGATGCGCGGCAAGGTCGGCCGGGTGGAGGTGGGCAAGGCCGCCCTTCTTGCGCCCGACAGGCGCGCGCACGGCATCGACGATAAAGGCTTCAGGCATGTTCTGTCTCGCGTGCAAAGGTCTGGTCGGCGCCAAGTGGCTGGGTGAAGATGCGCGTGGCAATGCGGCTGCGATGGAAGGCGGGCGTGCCCCACGCCGCCTTCAGCGCCAGCGCGCGCTTGAGGAACAGGTGCACGTCCACTTCCCAGGAATAGCCCATCGCGCCATGGACCTGGATCGAAGCTCGCGCGGCTTTCTCGGCCGCTTCCAGTGCAACGATCTTCGCCTCGGACACCCGCGCCCGCGAATGAATGTCGGCGTGTCCGATCTCGGCCGCAGCAGCGAGCACGACCGGCCGCGCGAATTCGATCGCGGTCTGCGCGCTGGCAAGGTGGTGCTTCACCGCCTGGTACGATCCGATCGGCTTGCCGAACTGCATGCGGTCCTTGGCATAGGCGACCGCCAGATCGACCGCCCGCTGCGCCAGCCCCAGCCCCTGCGCCGCCGCGAACAGCGACGCGCGGTCCAGCGCCAGCGTCCAGTTGGCAGGGCCTAGATCCTCGGTGTTGCTCTCATCCCAGTCGATGCGGAACAGGCGGCGGAACGGATCGATGGTCTCGGCAGGCGTGAGCGTCACCTGGTCCGGCTTGGCGAGGAAGGCCCGTCCGTCCTTCTCGATCAGGATCGCCGCAGCAATGTCGGCATTGGCGACGACCGGATTGATCGCCGGGGCCACCGCGATGATCGCCGCCGGATCGGCCAGGAGCGGATGATCCGGCGCAAGGCTGGCCAGCAAAGGCGCGCCAACACCGGCGCTTTCCGCCAGAGGTTCAGGCAGCGCCACATAGCCCGCCTCGATGGCGATAAGGGCAAGGTCCAGTTCGGTCAGCCCCATGCCGCCAGCAGCTTCGGGCAGGAGCAGCAGGGTAAAGCCGTTCTCGACGATCTGCGCCCAGCGCGCGGCATCGAAGGCCACGCCCTGTTCCATCATCTTGTGCCAATGATCCGGCGTGCAGGTATCGCCCAGAAGCGTCCGTGCCGTCTCGGCAAACATCAGCTGTTCGTCGTTGAGGGTGAAGTCCATGTGCCCGTCCCTCCTCAGCGCGGCAGGCCGAGCATGCGCTCGGCTATGATGTTGCGCTGGATCTCGTTCGACCCGGCATAGATCGGCCCGGCCAGCGAGAAGATGTAGTCGTCGAGCCATTCGTGCTCACCAGCAGGCGGCAGCAGCTCGGCCTCGGCCCCGAGGATAGCCAGCGCGGTCTCGTGAAGGTGGATGTCCATTTCCGACCAGAAGATCTTGTTGGTCGAAGCCTCCGGCCCGATCTTCGCGCCCGCCATCAGCCGCGATGCGGTCTGGTAGATGTTGAGCGCATAGGCCTCCGCATTCATGTGCGCGCGCACCACGTCCGCCTCCAGCGCTGGATCGCAGCTGTCCTTGCGGCTCTGCCACAGCGCCGCCAGCGCAGCAGCAGCTTCCTGGAAGCGCGCCGGGCTACGCAGCATCAACCCGCGCTCGAACCCTGCGGTCGCCATGCAGATGTGCCAGCCCTGCCCCTCGTCGCCCAGGCGGTTGAACGCAGGCACGCGCACGTTGTCGAGGAAGATCTCGGCAAAGCCCACATGCCCGTTGATCTTGCGGATCGGGTTGCGGGTGACGCCTTCCTGATCCAGCCGGAAGAAGATCAGGCTCATCCCCTTGTGCCGCTCGCTGCCCGGCTCGCGGAACAGGCCGAAGGCCCAGTCGGCAAAGGCGGCGCGGCTCGACCAGATCTTGTGGCCGTTGAGCACGTATTCGTCGCCCTCACGAACGGCGGTCGCCCGCACTCCGGCAAGGTCGGACCCCGCCTGCGGTTCGGACCAGGCCTGCGCCCAGATTTCCTCGCCGCTCGCCATCGGCGGCAGGAAACGCTGCTTCTGTTCGTGCGTGCCGAATTCCATCAGCGTCGGGCCGAGCAGGAAGATGCCGTTCTGGTTGACGCGGCCCGGCGCTCCGGCACGGTAATACTCTTCCTCGAAGATCAGCCACTGGATCAGGTCGAGCCCGCGCCCGCCGTATTCCTTGGGCCAGGTCACCATGCCCCAGTCGCCGCTCTTCAGCGTCGCTTCCCATTGCCGGTGCGCCTCGAAACCCTCGCGCGTCGCGTCGTAATGCTCGAGCGGTTGCTTCGGCACATGCGCTTCCAGCCACGCGCGAACCTCTGCGCGAAATGCCTGCTGTTCTGGAGTGTACGTCAGGTTCATCAGAACTTCGCCGCCTTGCCGGTCTCGACGAAGGCATCCCGCGCGCGCTGGCTGTCTTCGTGCATGTACATTTCCAGCGTGAAGCCCTGCTCCCAGCGGTATCCGCGATCGACGTCACGCGCTTCGAGACCGTTCAGAGCTTCCTTGGCGATGACCAGCGCCTTGCGGCTCTTCGATGCGATCACGCTGCAGAAGGCGTGGGCCTCTGCCACCAGATCGGCACGCGGCACCACCTTCTCCACCGCACCCAGGCGATAGGCTTCCTGTGCCGGGATGTTGCCGCCGGTAAAGAACGCCGCGCGCACCTTGTGCAGCGGCAGCATGCGCGACATGTGGCTCGCCCCGCCCATCGCGCCGCGATCGACTTCCGGCAGCGAGAAGAACGCATCGTCCGCCGCGATGATCACGTCGCTCGCGCCGCAGATCCCGATGCCGCCGCCGATCACGAACTTGTGCGCCGCGACCACGACAGGAATCTCCGCCTCGTGGATCGCCTTGAACGTCAGGAAGTTGCCGCGATTGAGCACGGTGATGCGTTCCGGGTGGGCCTGCATCTCCTTGATGTCCACCCCGCCGCAGAACCCCCGCGAATCCTCCGCCGCGCGGATCAGCACCACGTTCGCCTCAGGGTCTGCCGCCGCCTTCTTGACGATGGCCGGCAGCGACATCCACGTCTCGCTGTCGAACGCGTTGACCGGCGGCACGTCGAACACGATCTCGGCGATGCGGTCCTTGACGGTAAGCGTGATCGGCATGGGGTGTCCCTCGTCCTCGAAATGTCAGCTTGCGCAGAGCGCGGAAAGGCGGGCCTCGGCCTCGGCCATGATGCGGTCGACCAGCTCCTGGCAGGTCGGAACCTCGGAAATGCGCCCGCCGACCACGCCGGTCGCCATCACGCCGTTCTCGATATCGCCATCGACCACCGCCTTCTGGATCAGCATGGGCATGGTCGCGGCCATCATCGCCTGCTTCAATGGCACATCGCCGTGCCCGGTCATGCCCTTGGCCGCCTTGATGAAGTGAAGCCACGAGGCGCCGGTCTGGCGCTTCATCGCGGCGCCTGCCTCGAAGGCGCGCAGCCACATGGCCAGGGAGCCGGACTTCTCGATGCGGTCCATCAGGCGCGTGCGCACCATCCGCTGCGGAATGCCGTCGAGCTTGGTCGTCACGATGATCTGGTCGGTCCCGGCCTTCAGGTACGCCGCCTTGGCGCTATCGGGCACCGGGCTTTCCTTGGTCAGCAGAAAGCGCGTACCCATCGCGATGCCCACCGCACCAAAGGCCAGAGCTGCCACCAGCCCGCGACCGTCGGCAAAGCCGCCGCTGGCGATCACCGGCACCTTCACGGTATCGAGCACTTGCGGCAGCAGGATCGTCGTCGGCACCGAACCGGTATGCCCGCCACCCTCGCCGCCCTGGACGCTGATCATGTCGACGCCCAGCTCTTCCATCTTCCTGGCGTGCTTCACCGCGCCGACGGTGGGGATGCACAGAATCCCGGCGTCCTTGAACCGCCCGATCATCTTGGCATTCGGCCCGCGCCCGAAGCTGACGGCGCGGACCTGCTCGGCATTGGCGAGGATCAGCTCGACGATCTGCTCCGCTCCGGGCTGGAACGAATGGAAGTTCACTCCGAACGGCTTGTCGGTACCACGGCGCACGGCAAGGATCTTCTCGCGGCATTCGTCAGGCGTCATCACCGCCGCACCGAGGAAGCCGAACGCACCCGCATTGCAGCTGCCGATGACAAGGCTCGGCTCGGCCACCCAGCCCATCGCGGTCTGGATGATCGGAGCCTTGCAGCCAAGGCGCTCGGTCAGGACGGTGTGAAGCGCACCAGCCATCAGCCTTCGCCCGCGTCTTTCTTATTCGCCGCAGCAGCAGACGTCCCGCTCACCCCGGCAATCGAGTTGCCGGTCACGATATCGTTCTGCGCATGGGCGAAGTGGTGCATGTGGTAGACCGCATCCATCGCCGCCCGCTTGCCGCGCAGTTCCTCGACGTGATTGACGGACTGCTTGGTCAGCCAGTTGCCCAGCCGCCCTTGCCCCGCCAGCTTGTTCGCCCACGCAGCAGTCGCCTCGCGCAATTCGGCGCGCGGCACCACCTTGTTGACCATGCCGAAGCTGTAGGCCCGCGCCGCTGGCATGCGCTCGCCCAGCAGCAGGAATTCCTTGGCCACGCGCGGCGGCAGTTCATAGGCATGGGCAAAGTATTCGACACCCGGAATGCCCATCAGCGGGTTCACCGGGTCCTGGAAGAACGCGTCTTCCGAAGCCACGATCAGGTCGCAAACCCATGCCAGCATCAGCCCGCCCGCCACGCAGGCACCCTGCACCATGGCGATGGTCGGCTTGGAGATATCGCGCCAGCGGCGGCACATGCCAAGGTACTGCTCCTGCTCGCGGGTATAGAGCAGTTCGGCGCCCGGCTTGTTGGTGTGCGGCGGGAACATCAGCCGCTTGTCGAACTCGTGGTGCAGGTCGCGCCCCGGCGTGCCGATGTCGTGGCCGGCCGAAAAGTGCTTGCCCTCGCCCGCCAGCACGATCGCGCGGACGTTGTCGTCCTGCACCGCGCGGCCAAACGCATCGTCGAGCGCATAGGTCATCTGCCCGTTCTGGGCATTGTTGAACTGCGGCCGGTTCATCGTGATCCACGCCACGCTGCCTTCCACCTCGTAGCGGACAGGCTCTTGCGTCTCGTAGACGATGTCGACTTGCTTCGGCTCGACGAGGTCGGTCATGCGGTCATCTCCCTCAGGCGGCGGCGCGAATGGCGGGCGGGTTGTCCTTGAGCACGCTGGCGCGGACATTGTGCGGGTCGAGGCTGGCAATCACCGCCAGTTCCTCTGCCGTCGGCAGCCGCGTCACTTCGACGTTGTCGGCCTGGGCCAGTTCGAAACCGGTCGCCGCCTGCACTTCCTCGAACGTCACGCCGGGGTGCAGCGAGATCACGCGGATCTGGTTGTCCGGCCCGCCGAAGTCCATCACGCACAGGTTGGTCACGATCCGGCGCAGGCTCACGCCCGAGAAGTTGCCGCCGCCCACGCGCTTGGCCGGGTTGTACCCCACGCCCGAGATCATATCGACCTGGGGCACGAAGACGCGCGGCCCATGCGCCGGGAAGAAGAACGAGTTGGGGTGGTAGATCGTGTTCCCCGGAAAGCCGCGCACGCCCAGCATCTGGGTCTTGGGCTTGTCGTAGGTCCCGCCCATGTAGGACAGGTTGATCTGGCCGAAGCGATCAAGCTGCGTCGGCGTGACCATGGCATGCCTTCGCCCTGACCACACCGCACTGTCGAAGAAGCGCGAGAACGGCAGGTAGCCTGCAGGCTTGCGGTCGTCGTACTTGCGCGGCCCCAGCGGCACCGGCTGCTCGACCAGATAGGCCTCGCCGTCGGTCATCATCAGTTCGGGCGTGTGGGTCAGCTTGGCCAGGCCCGCCGCCAGGCGCGGCACTGGCCCCACGCCGGTCGCCACAATTTCGCCATTGCCCCGGAACGCTTCCGAACAGGCGACGATGCACAGGTCTACGAGAGTGATGTCGCTCATCAGAAAATCGGCAGCGAAAGAGCCGCTACCGCCTCCTTTCCGCCAATGGATTCAAGATATTCGGCTTCAGAAGCGCCAACGAAGCGGTCCGCCACCGCAGACCAGTCGCCCGGATCGCGTGCCGCATCGGCGTAGGCCTTGAAGGCCTTCATGTCCCAGCCGTAATGCGGCGGCATCGAGCTTGGATGCGCGCCGCAGGGCATTTCCACCACGCCCGAAACGAAGCAGCGCTCGAACAGGTTGTCCTGCGCGCCTTCGGGGTAATGGTCCTCCATCCGGTCGACCAGTTCCTCGCAGCTGACATAGGTCCTGGCAGCAGCCTTGGCGAACCACTCGTCGTAATAGACGTCCGGCCCAAACACCTGCACGTTGCCGCGCCAGTCGCTGCGGTTGACGTGGATCAGCGCGGCATCGAGCTTGAGCGCCGGCATGGCGATCAGCGTCTCGCCATCGTCATAGGGTGACTGCACGGTCTTGAGGCCGCCCAGCTCGGCAAGGTCCGTGCCGAGGCCAACCCGCGTCGGCAGGAACGGCAGGCCGAACGCCGCCGCCTTCAGGCCCCACTGGAACATGCCTTCGTCCAGCTCCAGCACCTGCAGCGCGCCGCTCTCGCGGGCCTTGCGGAACCACGGCTCCAGCGGGATCGCATCAAGGCTGACAAACGCGAAGACCAGCTTCTTCACCTTGCCCGCTGCGCACAGCATGCCCACGTCAGCGCCGCCATAGGCGACGACGGTCAAGTCCTTGAGGTCGGAACGCATGATCTCGCGCACCAGCGCCATCGGCTTGCGCCGCGGGCCCCAGCCGCCGATGCCGATGGTCATGCCATCGGACAGCTGCGCGACGATCTCCGCCGCGCTCATCCTCTTATCAAGGCTCACGCCTGTTCTCCTGCCTGCTCTTCAAGCGCCTTCTGCCATGCCCAGACATGGCCCCATTCGCTGGGGATCAGATGCGCGGTCGGTGTCCAGTTCGTGTGATCGATCACCAGCGGATCGGCCCCGATCTCGATGTCGAAGCCAGAGGGCGTCTGCATGTAGAAGCCAAAGGTCTGGTCGTTGACGTGCCGGCCGATCGAGGCGCTCTCGGGCACCTTGTTTATGCGCATGCGATCATGGCACTTGCCCACGTCGCTTTGCGTCTTCATCTCCAGCATCAGGTGGATGCAGGCAGAAGGCGGCACCGGCATTTCCGCAATGGCTACCGAATGGTGGCGGCCATTGTCGGCGTGCATGAAGGCAAAGCCCATGCCCGGATCGTTGGGATCGTCCGAAAAACGGAAGCGCGGGATGTCGGTGTCGCGAAAGCCGATGGCCTTGTAGAAGGCGTGCGCCTCGTCAAAGTTCGGCGTCGCAAACACGGCGTGCCCCATGCCCATGTCTCCGGTCACGAAGCCGCTCACGCCCACCGGCGAAACGAACGCCACATCGTCGCGGACATCGCCGTGGAAGAACTCGAGACCGTTGCCCGAAGGATCGCTCGTCGCAAAGAACGCCGCCACGCCGCGCGCCTTTGCTGCATCCGCATCGCCATCGACAATCTCGCGCCCCAGCCCGGCAATCGTCTCGCGCAGCGCCGCCAGTTCCGCCGCATCGCCGACTTCATAACCAGCAGCCGCAAGCCGGTCGCTCTCGCCCCGCTCCACCCAGAAGCGGAACGGGCGGTCGTCGATCCGGTAGGCCGCCACGCCATCGCATGGCGCATCCGCCCGCATCGTGCCGACCACTTGCGTCATGAAGTGGTCCCAGGCCTCCGCCTTGGCGGTTTCGATCCTGACATAGCCCAGTGCCTTTATGCCCATGGCAGCTTATCCTTTCACGAGGTCGAGGAAGTAGGGCCGCTCGCCCCCGCCATCGACGTTGATGCGTGCGCCGCTCACCCATGAGGCGAGGCTCGAACTCAGCCACAGCACGGCTCCGGCGATGTCCGCGCCCGTGCCCATGCGCTGCAGCGGCAGCGATTTGGCAACCGCAGCCTGCGCCGCCTCGTCGCCATAGGTTTCCTCCGAGGTTTCAGTCTGCATCAGGCCGACGATGATCGCGTTCACGCGCACGCCATCGGGCCCCCACTCCTGCGCAAGGCTCTGCGTCAGGCTGAGCAGTCCTGCCTTCGCCGCCCCATAGGCCGCCGTCATGGGGGAGGGCCGTATGCCCGATACGCTGGCGATGTTGACGATGCTGCCAGCCCCGGCCTTCGCCATGTGGGCATAGGCATATTGCGACATGTACATCGCCGAATGCAGGTTCAGCTTCACGATGGAATCGAAGAAGCGCGGGCTCGCCGTGGCGGGGGCTTGCGGTGAACCACCAGCGTTATTCACGAGGATGTCCAGCCGCCCATGGCGCTCCATCACGCCATCGACCAGTGCCTGCGCCTGTTCGGGATCGCGGATGTCAGCCGCCCGGAACGTCAGGCCTTCGGGCAGATCGTCAGGCTCGGTTCGGCCGCACACTGTCACCGCAGCCCCGGCGCGCAGCAGGGCTTGCGCAATCTGCCGCCCCAGCCCGCGCGTGCCCCCGGTGACGATCGCCACCTGGCCGCCCAAGTCAATGTGATCAGTGCCCTGCACCGCAGCTGCTCTCCCATCCCATGCCGCAGGTGCCGAAAGTTGCACCGCAGCAGATTCGAAATCGCCAATATCCAAAGGCGATTGCCTTTTCAATTGACGATTTGCGTATCCAATGCAATCTTAAATTACGAATGCGGCCCAGATTGACGCGAATAACGTCAAGCGGGCGTTCAAATGACAGCCACAGGCAGCGGACACTACAGATCCGCGCACGGGCATGGGAGCGGAAGGCCGGAATGACAGGATATTCGCAGTATCGACCTTTGCCGATTACGCAGGTCGAAAAGTGGGATTTCGAGACGGACGTCGCCGTGATCGGCTTCGGCGCAACCGGGGCTTGTGCCGCGATCGAGGCCCGCGTTGCGGGTGCAGAGGTCCTGCTGTTCGAACGCAGTTCCGGCAGCGGCGGTGCCTCGGCGCTCTCCGGTGGCGAGATCTACGTCGGCGGCGGTACCGATGCGCAGAAGGCCGCAGGGTTCGACGATACGGTCGAAGACTTCACCGCCTACCTCAAGCTTGCCGGCGGCCCCTGCGTCGATGAGGCCAAGTGCGAGATCTATGGCCGCGAGGCGCTGGCGCACTACCAGTGGCTGAAGGATCAGGGCGTGCCCTATCGCGGCAACTACCTGCCCGGCAAGGTGATCGAACCGACCGACGATTCCACCCTGATCTGGTCGGGCAGCGAGGCCGCCGCGCCGTTCTACCGACACGCAAAGCCCGCCCCGCGCGGCCACGTGATCCAGCACATGGGCTGGGGCGGCGGGCGTCCGCTGGTCAACATACTAGAACGCCGCGCCCGCGATCTTGGCGCCGAGATCCACGTCGACGCACGCGCCGTCGCGCTCATCACCGATGGTGACGCCATTGCCGGAGCCGTCGTCCGCATCGACAACAAGGACCGCTTCGTCCGTGCCCGCAAGGGCGTCGTCCTTGCCACCGGCGGCTTCGTCTTCAACGAGGCCATGCGCCGCAAATACTGCCCTGAAAGCTTCCGCGTGAACAGCCCGATCGGCGACAAGGACGACGGCATCGGCATCGAACTCGGCGTCTCGGTCGGCGGCGATGCGATTCACATGGACCAGTTCTTCACCACCTGCCCGTGGACGATCCCGGCCGAACAGGCCCACGGCGTCTTCGTCAACGTCGCCGGGCAGCGCTTCATCAACGAGGACTGCTACCACGGCCGCGTCAGCCGCTGCGCCGTCGACCAGCCGGGCGGCAAGGTCTACCTCCTGCTCGACAGCGCCCACTTCACCCAACCGCTCGACCTTGCCGGCATCACCATCGCCGGCACTGGCGAGACGTGGGAGGAAGTCGAAGCCGAACTCGAAATGCCCGCAGGCACGCTTTCGGCCACGATGCACTTCTACAACGAACACGCCCGCAACGGCCGCGATCCCCTGTTCGACAAGCAGCCCCCGATCCTGAAAGCGCTCGACCAGTCGCCGTTCGTCGCGCTCGAGTGCAATTTCCAGACAAGCTACTTCAGCTTCTTCACCTTGGGCGGGCTCAAGACCTCGACAGACGGTGAAGTGCTCGGCCGCTCCGGCGCGCCGATCCCCGGACTGTACGCCGCAGGGCGCTGCACCTCGGGCCTGCCGGCATGGGGCCACGGCTATTCCTCCGGCCTGAGCCTTGCCGACTGCACCTTCTTCGGGCGCCAGGCCGGCCGCCGCGCCGCGCGCGCCTGAGCGGACGGAAGCACCTCGGGAAACTTCGCACCCGGTGCTTCCTTTCCGCCAAACTTTTGCTAAGTCAGCACTTACATTGACGAGGAAGCGCACAATGCTCAAGAAGGTTACGCTAGGCCACACCGACCTCACCGTGAGCCGCCTGTGCTACGGCACCAACATGCTCGGCTGGATGCTAGATCAGGGCAAGTCCAACGCCATTCTCGACACCTTTGCAGGCCTTGGCGGCAACTTCATCGACACCGCCCGCTCCTATGGGGACTGGATGCCGGATGCCCCCGTCGGCGCCAGCGAGCGCGCGGTCGGCGCGTGGCTCAAGATGCAGAAGCGCGACGATTTCGTGATCGCCACCAAGGGCGGCTTCTTCGACATGCGCGTGGGCGACTACCGCAACCGCGTGACCCCGGATGACGTCGCGGCCGACCTTGCCCAGAGCCTCAACCACCTCGGCATCGATACCATCGACCTCTATTTCCTGCACATGGACAACCCGGAAAGCCCGGTCGAACCGATCATCGACGCGCTGATCGCCCACCGCGAGGCAGGCCGCATCCGTCATTTCGCCGCATCCAACTGGGCAGCAGAGCGTATCCGCGCCGCCAACGCCTATGCCGCCTCCATCGGCAAGGAAGGGTTCGTTGCCTCGGAGACGTTCTGGGGCCTCGCCGTACCCGATGCCGCCGCCGCCGCGCAGCAGGGCTACCAGCACTACTACGAAGGCGAATACGAAAATCTCCACGCTGGCGGCCTCCCCATCGTAGCCTATGCCGCCCAATCCGGCGGATATTTCACCAAGCTCGCGTCCGGCTCGGTCGGCGAACAGCTCGCCGCCCGCTACGCCAACCCCGCGAACGAACGCCGCTTCGCCATCGTGCAGTCGCTGGCCGAAAGGCATGGCGTCTCGATCAACGAGATCGCCCTCGCTTATCTTCTGAGCCAGCCCAACCAGACCATCGCCATCTTCGGCGGCTCCTCCCCCGAACAGGTCCGCGACAGCGCCAAGGCCGACGCCCTGACCTTGAACGCCGAGGAACTGGCCGCGCTCCGCAACGCCTGACCTGACCGCCCGAGAAACTACCCAATTGCCGCGCGCGCGCTGTTCACAGCGCGTTGCGCGCGCATCGCCGCCGTCTCACCGCCCACTGCATGGTTGCGCGGGATCTCGACGCTTATCGGGCACCCTTCCGGCAACGCGCGCACAAATCCCGCCACGTCGAACGCGCCTTCGCCGCACAGCATGCGCGCGGAAGAGGCCTCGAATTCGACATCTTCCGGCGCCGTTGCCGGCCCATCGGCAACCTGCCCATAGAGCACGTATTGCGCCGGAGCCGCCGCCAGTTCCGCCACCGATCCGCCTGACCGCATCAGGTGCAGCAGATCGGCATTGACGCCAACCTTGCCCGGTCGCCCGATAGCGCCCACCAGATCGAGCGCCGCCGCCAGCGAGCCCACCTGACTTGGCGGATAGAACTCGACGCCCACTCTAAGACCGAAACTGCCAGCCAGGTCGCAGAACGCCCCGAACCGCTCCAGCCGCCGCGCCGGATCGCGGTCATAGAGCAGCGCATTGATCAGCCCCGCCCCCAGCTCTGCGGCGCATTCCATGGCCGTGGAGAAAGTAGCCACTTCGGTCCGGCCCGACAGCGTGAACGGATAGGCAAGGTCCAATGCCACGCCCAGATCGCACATCACGCGCCGCAACTCCGCCCGCGCCACGCGGTCGGCGTAGATGTCGAACTTCGGCATCAGCGGCAGCACGTCCATCGGCTCCATGAACAGGCACATGCCATCGCAGCCGGCCTGGCGTGCAATCTGCGCAAGCTGGACCGGAGTGGAGTCGACGGCGGTGATATGATCCAGCGCAAGACGTTGCATGGCCGCTTCTCCTACCCGCACAACGGCAAAATGGAATACGCAAATAACCCAGAGAACCGGCCACGAACTTTGCTCATACGAAAATATGTCGCCGGTCTGATACGCGATTCGTCATAAGTGCCCACTTACAAATATTGCTCCTGGAACGCGACGCTGTTAGTCTGCCCCTGAACAAGGATAAGAGAGGACCGACTGCCATGGCGACAATCGCACCGGAAGCCAGAGATGCCGCCATCTCCGATGGCGCGCTGTCCATGGGCCACCTTGCCCTGCATTACGGCAAACCCGACGACGGCCCGCTCGCCTCGCGCCTGCTCCAGATCGCCGGACTCAAGGAAACCCAGGTCCTCCCGCTTCCCGGCGGCAATTTCTACCGCTTCGTGGTGTCCGGCAGCCACTTCGCGCGGGGCGACGGTATCGTCTACCTCTCCTGCCTGCCCGAACCGCAGCAGCAGCTCATCGCCGCGATCCACGCAGCGCTGCGTGTCGGCAGCGATGACGAGCACGAGGCGGTCAAGGCGTACCGCGGGATGATGGCGCAGGATTTCGAAGCCAGCTTCCACTTCGGCTTCCTCGTCGAATCGCTCGAGGAACTGGAACGGATGGTCCTGACCCTGCAGGTTCTCAACGCAAACGATCCCGCCTTCCGGGGCCGCCTCAACATCGGCATGAACCGCGCCCGCCGTGGCGATGATGCCATCGACGCCCGGCTCGATGCTTCCCCCGTATTCGGCAAGGCCACCCGCTACGCCTATGGCGCGGCAGGCGTGCAGGTTTTCGTCGAGACTGACCTGATGTGCGCAGGCCAACTCGGCGAGAGCATGGTTCTCGAATTCGATTACGTCTTTCCGGACAGGCACAGCCACATCCTCTCGGTCGTCGAACTCTGACCGGCTCCGCCGCCGCATGGAGCGCCTCGAATTCCACTTCGTGATCGTCGGCGGCGGGGTGGCCGGATGCATCCTTGCCAATCGCCTGTCCGCCGATCCCAAATGCAAGGTCGCGCTGCTCGAAGCAGGCGGCAAGGACACGAGCCCGCTGATCGCCGCGCCGGGCGGCCTTCTCCCGATCATGATGTCGGGCGCCCATGCCTGGCGCTACATGTCCGCACCGCAGGCCCACCTCGATGGCCGAATGCTCTACAGCCCGCGGGGCAAGGTTCTCGGCGGCGGCTCCTCGATCAACGGCATGGCCTACGATCGCGGCTTCCATTCGGACTATGACCGCTGGGCCCAGGCCGGCAATCGCGGTTGGTCCTTCGCCGAGGTCCTGCCCTATTTCCGCAAGCTCGAAAGCTTCGGCCCGGTGCAGAACGAATGGCACGGCATTGATGGCCCGATCCAGGTCACAAGGGCCGCACAGAATCATCCCTTCGCCCAAGCCTTCCTGAAAGCCGGAGCGCAGGCCGGCTACCCCCTGACGAGCGATCTCAACGGCGCAACACGCGACGGCTTCGGCGCGGTCGACCTTACCGTGGGCAAAGGCCGACGCTCCAGCGCTTCATCGGCCTACCTGCGGCCTGTCCTCAAGCGCCGCAACCTTACCGTGCTGACCGCAGCGCAGGCCCGCCGCATCACTTTCGACGGCCCCCGCGCCACCGGCGTGATATTTCGCAGGCGAGGCACTGACACTCTCGCGACAGCCGCCCGCGAAGTCATCCTTTCCGCAGGCGCGATCAACACGCCGCAACTGCTGATGCTATCGGGCGTCGGCCCCGCCGCGCATCTGGCCGAGCACGGCATCCCCCTGATTCACGACCTGCCCGGCGTCGGCCAGGACCTGCAGGACCACCTCGCGGCGCACGTCAAGTTCCGCTCGACAAAGCCGTGGTCGATGCTGCGCTTCCTCAATCCTGTGCGCGGCGCCCTTGCCATGGCGCAGTACCTCGCCTTCCGGACAGGCCCGCTGGCAGACCCGGGCATGTCGGTCGCCTGCATGGTCCGCTCCAACCCGGCGCTGGACGAGCCTGACATCAAGATGCTGCTGGTTTCGGCCCTGTTCGGGCAGAATGGACGCAAGATGGTGCCGATGCATGGCTTCTATGCCCACATCAACGTGGTGAGGCCGGAATCGCGCGGGCGCGTCACGCTTGCCAGTGCCGATCCCGATGCGCCCCCGGTGATCGACCAGAACTACAATGCGACGGAGAACGACCGCCGCGTCATGCGCGAAGGCATACGCATCGCCCGCCGCGTCTTTGCCCAAAGCGCGTTCGACGAGATGCGTGGGCAGGAACTCGCACCGGGTCCGCACATCCAGTCCGACGAGGAGATCGACGCCTATATCCGCGCCCATGCCGAGGCCGATTACCACTCCACCAGCACCGCGCGGATGGGCTCGGATCCCATGGCCGTGGTGGACGAAACCCTGCGTGTCCACGGCCTCGCATCGCTGCGCGTGGTCGATGCCTCGATCATGCCGCACCTGCCCGGCGGCAACACTGCCATCCCCGTCGCGATGATCGCCGAAAAGGCCGCCGACATGATCCTTGGGAAAGCCTGAATGATGAAAACTAGAGCCATGGTCTGCCACGCCCCCGGCACCCCGCTGGTCGAGGAACTGCTCGATCTCGCCCCGCCCGGACCCGGCGATGTGCTGATCGAAATCATGGCGAGCGGATTGTGCCACACCGACCTCAGCCAGATCGAAGGCAAGGCCGCGCCCTATCCCTTCCCGGTCGTCGTCGGCCACGAAGGCGCCGGCATCGTCCGCGAAGTCGGCGCGGCGGTCACGTCGGTCAAGGTCGGCGACCATGTCATTCCCGTCGGCATCGGCGAATGCGGCTCTTGCGGCAACTGCCGCTCGGGCAGGACCAACCTGTGCGAGGCGTTCCTCGGCGACATTGCCCTCCAGCCCAGCCCGTTCTCGCTCGATGGCCAGCCGGTCTCCGCCTATTCCGGCGTCGGCAGCCTCGCGCAGTTCATCGTCACGGCAGAGCGCAACGTCGCGGTGATCCGCAATGATGTACCCTTCCACCTCGCCTGCACCGCAGGATGCTGCGTGGCTACCGGCGTCGGCGCAGTCATGCACACCGCCCATGTCGAAAACGGTGCGACCGTCGCCGTCTTCGGCCTCGGCGGCATCGGCCTGAATGTCGTGCAGGGTGCGCGTCTTGCGGGTGCCGCGCGGATCATCGGCGTCGACATCAATCCCTTGCGCCACGAACAGGGCAAGCGCTTTGGCCTGACGGACTTCATCGACGCGCGGACGAGCGATCCCGTCACCGCAATCCAGGCGCTGACCCGAGGCGGGGTGGACTACGCGTTCGAGTGTGCGGGCAATGTCAAGCTGATGGCCCAGGCCTTCGAATCGACGCGCATCGGCTGGGGCTGCACCGTCGTCCTCGGCGTGCCGCCCGATGGGCAGGCGATGGAACTGGTCCCGTTCCAGCTTCAGCTCGGGCGGCGGGTGCAAGGCTCGTTCATGGGCAACGTCAAGGGCCGCAGTGAACTGCCCGGCCTGCTCGATCATTTCGCGGCCGGTCGCCTCAACCTGGCCGATCTCGTCACCCATCGCCTGCCGATGAGCGAGGTCAACGCGGGGTTCGATCTGATGCGGCGCGGGGAGTCGCTGCGAACGGTGGTTTCGTTCTGATTTGTGTTTGCATTATCAGGGGTGTGGTGACAAAACATCGCCAATTGCGAACCAAACTGCTCCTATAATTACGCATGGAGCAAATTGGTCCTAGTGAGAGGCTAGTCTACGATGGCAACCACCGCCACCCCCGTCGCCGACCGGGTGTTTGACCGCGAAACCCTGCTGTCTGCTGCGTGCGAACGCACCGGCCTGTCGGATTTCGGCGATACCTGGTTCTTCGAACCGATGGACCATTACATCGCCGCCGCCAATGCCGAGGGCAAGCTGACGGAGGCGGGTTTTGCCGGGCAGACCGAAGCGATCGTCAAGGGCCTTGCCAGCCGCCTGCGCATGGTCGAGGACATCAAGCGCCATCCCGAAATCCTCGATGAGGACGTGGAAGTCGCCGCGATCATCCTTGGCCTGCCGCGCACCGGCAGCACGATCTTCCATCGCCTGCTCGCCAGCGCCCCGGGCATGACCGCGATCCGCTGGTACGAGGCGCAGAACTACGCCCCGCTTCCCGGTGACGAACCCGGCAATCCGAAGGCCCGCCGCGCCTATGCCGAGGCGATGATCGAGGGCTGGCTCAACCTTTCGCCCGAACTCGCCTCGATCCACCCTCTCGATCCCGATGCGCCGGACGAGGAGATCATCATACTCGGCCAGTTGTTCATCACCACCATGGTCGAGGCGATGACCTTCATCCCCTCGTTCGCGAAGTGGCTCAACGATTACGACCAGTCCAAGGGTTACGAGGACCTCAAGACGATCCTGAAATACCTGCAGTGGCAGGACCCGACGCGGCGCGGCAAGAAGTGGGTCCTGAAAAGCCCGCAGAACCTGCCCTATACCGATGTCATCGCCAATGCTTTCCCCAAGGCGGTGCTGGTGATGACCCACCGCGATCCGCTGGAAGTGGTGCCCAGCTACGTCAGCATGGAGGCCGCGCTCTACAAGCTGAACTCGGTCCATTCGGACGAAGCCGTGGGCGCGTTCTGGTTTCCTCGCCTTGCCGAATGGATGCACCGCTTCGAGCAGGCGCGCGCCCGCATCGGCGAAGAGCGCTTCATCGACATCGATTACCGCGAGGTGGCAAAGGAGCCCCTCAAGCAGGCGCAGCGCGTCCTGGCTCACATCGGCATTCCGCTGGACGACAAGATCGAGGCCGCGCTCACCGAGTTCATGGCCGGCAACAAGCGCGAACAGCGCCCGATGCACGACTACTCGCTCGAACGCTTCGGCCTGAACGAGGCTGACGTGCGCGAAGCCTTCGCCTCCTACCGGGCGCGCTACATCGGCTGAACCACCAGCGAAACAATGTTCGCTAAATGTTTCCCCGGGGAAACACGGGGAGAGAGTGCATGACCACGCAGGCAGACTTGCTGATAAAGGGCGGCCTGATCGTCGATGGCAGCGGCGCGGAGCCGCATGTCGGCGACGTTGCCGTGCGCGGTGATGCCATCGTCCACGTCGGCGGCACTTTCACCGGCACCGCCAGCGAAACAATCGACGCCACTGGCTGCATCGTCACCCCCGGCTTCGTCGATATCCACACCCATTACGACGGGCAGGCGATCTGGTCCGATACGCTTTCGCCCAGTTCATCGCATGGCGTGACCACGGCGGTGCTGGGCAATTGCGGGGTCGGCTTTGCGCCATGCCGAAAGGCGGACCATGAAGCGCTGATCCGGCTGATGGAGGGCGTCGAGGACATTCCCGACGTGGTCATGGCCGAAGGCCTGCCCTGGGACTGGGAGACATTCCCCGAATACCTCGACGCGCTCGCCCGCCGTCCGCGCGACATCGACGTCGCCTGCCTCCTTCCGCACAGCCCCTTGCGCGTGTGGGTCATGGGCGAACGGGCCATCGCCCGCGAGGCCGCGACCGAAGATGATCTCGCCCGGATGCGGACGATAGCGCGCGAGGCGATGGACGCCGGGGCCATCGGCTTTGCCACCTCGCGGCTGAACATCCACCGCACCAAGGCGGGCGACCTGATCCCGACCTTCGGCGCAGACACGCACGAACTCATCGCCATCACCGGCGCGCTGGCCGAGGCAGGTACGGGCGTGTTCCAGGCCGTGCTCGATGCGCCGTTCGAGACTTGGGAAAGCGAGATGGCGCGGCTGATCGCCGTCACCCGCGCTTCGGGCCGCCCGTCCACCTTCACGCTGGGCCTCGTCAACCATGGCCGCCCCAACTGGGAAGACGCGCTGACGTTGGTCGATCAGGCGCGGGCCGAAGGGCTGGAGATCTGGCCGCAGGTCCTGCCGCGCCCGATCGGCATGGTCTCCGGCTGGGCGCTTTCGACCCATCCGTTCTGCCTGTGCCCGTCCTATCAGCCGCTCGCCAACCTCCCGCTCGAACAGCAGTTGCCGCGCCTGCGCGATCCGGCATTCCGGGCGCAACTGATCGGCGAGATGCCGCAGGAGGGCCACCCGCTGGCCATGCTCACCCGCATCTGGGACTGGATGTTCCCGTTCGGCGATCCCCCGCAGTACGAACCATCGGTTAGCAACAGCATCGGCGCCCTGGCCCGCGCGCAGGGGCGCACGCCCGAGGAAGTGGCCTACGACGTGCTGATGGAGCGCGATGGCACCGGCATGATCCTCAACACGCTGGGCAACTTCCACGAAGGCAGGCTTGATGCCCTGCTCGGCCTGATGCGGCGCGAGGATACCGTGACCGGCCTTGGCGATGGCGGCGCGCACTATTCGGCGATCTGCGATGCCAGCTACCCCACCTTCGTGCTGACCTGGTGGGTGCGCGACCGCGACGGCGAACGCATGGGTCTGGCCGAGGCGGTGAAGATGCTGTCGTCGCGCCCGGCGCGGGTGGTCGGCCTTGAGGACCGCGGCCTGCTGCGCACCGGCTACAAGGCCGATCTCAACGTGATCGACATCGACCGGCTGACCCTGCACGCGCCGGTAGTCCGCCACGATCTGCCGGGCGGCGGGCGCAGGCTTGATCAGGCGGCGAGCGGCTATCGCGCCACCGTGGTCAGCGGGCAGGTGATCCGCCGTGATGACAAGCCGACCGCACTGCGGCCCGGACAGGTGGTGCGCGGCATGCAGAAGGCGCGCGCAGGAGAAGTGCTGGCGGAGCGTCCCTAACCTGCCGCAACGGCCCGGTTCAGGACCGAGGGGTGCCGGAGAAGCTGGCAATGAACGTGCGCAGCAGTCCCTTCTGGATGGCCATGGCTTCAGGATCGGTTGCCTGCCGCCCGGACAGGCTTTCAATCAGGGGCGAGGCCCAGAAGAAGCCGAACAGCATGTTGAAGATCGCGACGATCTGCATCGCGAGGCTGTCATCCGATGAGGGCTGGCCCGCCTTCTCGTTCATTTTGCGGCCATAGCCGACCATCCGTGCCAGCCAGTCGAGTCCGATCGGGTCCGGCTCGCTGTCGGACGAAATCGCGGCGCGGATCAGGAGCCGGGCGATGTTGGGATGCTGCGCCAGCAGGTCGGTCATGCGATCGGTCAGGTCGGCGAAGTCGGCATCGGGGCGCGCCAGCACTTCGTCCATCAGATCGGTCATAGGCTTGAGCGCGCGCTCATAGACCTGTCGGTAGAGTTCGTCCTTGCCGGTGAAATGCTTGTAGAGGCCCGGCTGCTGCAGACCTGCCTTGGCGGCGATGTCGCGCAAGGAGGTGGCGCCATGGCCGTGCTGCGCAAACAATTCCTCGGCAGCATCGAGAATGCGGTTGGCGGTGCGCTGCCCCTTGGTGAGAGCGCCGGATGCTGCGGGCGCATGAATATCGGAGTTTCCGTCCATCGCCCCTCCATAGCGGAGTTCGCCTGAAGTCGCTTGCCAAAAAAGTTATCGATCTATAACTTCTGTCGGGAAAGCCAGGAAGGCGCGAATCCCAGACAGGAGACAGTGATGCTCGATGAAGCCCGCAGGCAGTACCTTTCCGACATTCTCAAGCCCGCCTCGCCCCCGCGCGAGATCAGCAATCCGTTCACGGAGGCGCAGAAGCGGCTGATGCTGGATGTGGTCCACGATCAGGGGCCGTGGAAGCTGATCATCGCCCAGCACTTCCCCACCGTGGAATCGCTGATCGCGACGTTCGCCGGCGGTTTCCCCGAGGGCTTTACCCCCACGCTCGACATGTTCCTGACGCCGACGTTCCGGGGTTACCTCGCCAACTATTCCACGCCGCTTTACCCCGAACTGCATGATGTCTTCTACAACGAGGCGTTCCTGAACCACGCCAAATCCTACTGGGGCGCGCAGTACGCCAAGCCGCAGATGATGCTGTTCAATGTCAACGGACCTTGCGGCAACACCGACCCCGGCCACCTCGATTCCCCAAGCTTCCGCGGCGTGCGGCACGAGAATTCGCCCACCTGGCTGTGCTCGATCATGGGCCGGTCCGGCTTGTTCCAGGATTACCTGATCAAGATGGCGCAGGTGATCACCTGGTTCAGCCATGATCCGGAAAGCGGCTTTACCTATTGGCCCAACGGGCCGCTGGGCAAGCCCGCGCGGGTGCAATCGCCGATCTACAACCGCGCCGTCGTCGTGCAGAACGAGATGCTGGTGCACCGGGGCGAGGCGAACGGACCCGTCGAGCGGCGGCGGCCCGAGGGCCTCGGCTTCGACAGCGTGTTCACCGGCGATCCGGCTGACCGCGATGGCTGGCTGGTGAAGACGGGCGAGCAGGTGATCGAGCGCTATCACACCGACGACCTGCGGTTCCTCGTCCACTGGTCGGCCGAAGTGTTCAGCGACTATGCCGAACTCAAGAAGAACATGGACGGCAGCGACAACCTGACCCACGAGCAGGCGATCGACAGGCTGATCAAGGACGTCCGTTCGCGCGGCATCGAGATCGCAACGCCGAGCGATCCGCTGAACGATCCGGTGTTCATCGCCGCACTGAATGCTGCCTACGACTACGGCGGTCCGGCAGAGTATCCCGCCGAAGCGCCGGTCGATGCGCCTTATGGCATGGCAGCCTGAGCCGGGCGGCAAACACAGGAAAGGGCCGCGTTCATTGCGATCGCGGCCCTTTGTTTGTCCTGCCCCAGTCGGCCGGACGCTTACTTCAGCTTGGCGAGATCGGCGTCAATCTGGGCAAGGCGTTCGTCGGTGACGTCGTCGGGCGCGTAGGTCTGCACGGCCTTCAGCGTCATCGAGCGGGCCATTTCGATCTGCTCGTTGCTGGTCATGCCGGGGATGTACTTGTCGATGATCGCCTTGGCAGCGGGATCATCGAGCAGGGTGCCGATGTCGGTTTCGGCGGTGCTGTACTTGGGCTTGGCGGCAGGCGCGGCAGCTTCGGGCCTGGCCGGTTCGGCAGCGCTGGCCGAGGCGGAAAGCGCGGCAGCGGCCAAGGCGACGATAAGGGCAGTGCGGATCATGGGCATCCTCTCAGAAGACGACATGCGAGTCGTTCGCCCGAGCATTAATGCACACGGGTGTTCGAATATCAAGCCTACCAGGCGCTGGTGCCCCAAAGGATCAGATCGACCGCGCGTTGTGCGAAGACTTGCAGGTCCTCGTCCCTGGCCGCCAGTCCGCTCTGCAGTTGAGCCCCGCTGATTGCGGCGACCAGCAGACGCGCCACGGCATGAGCATCGCGCAGGTTGCGCCTGTCACGCGCAGCCGCTTCCTCGATGTCGCGGGCGATCAGGCCGACGATGTAATCGTTGCCCCGCCGCTGCATGACTTCGGAAAGCTCGGGAAAGCGTTCCTGGACCGACAGCAGGAGACGCTGCAGGGCAAGAACGTCCGGCCTTCCCAGCCATGTGGCAATGATCTTGGCGTGATGGCGCAGGCGCTGTTCGATATTGTCGGTAAGCGATGCGTCCTGCAACGAGGCTTCCGCCGACCAGTCGGCGATCGACTGTTCGATGACCGCCTTGAACAGCGCTTCCTTCGAGGGATAGCGGGCATAGAGCGTGCCCTTGGAAACGCGCGCGGTTTCGGCCACCTGCTTCATGCCGACAGCATCGAACCCGTGGGCAAGGAACATCGTGCGCGCGGTGTCGACAATGGCGCGATCGATCGAGGTGACCTGATCAGCCGTCGGCCGGCCGCGCACCGGTTGATGCGGCGCGGGCGCAGCCTTCCTTGCTGCGGGACCGCGGGTTTTCTTGGGGCTGGCGTCCATCGCGGTGCCTTGTTCCACAGCAGCAGAGCCCGCGCAAGCGGTGTCGCATAATCGAACCCGCGTGATCTATTACTTGACTCGAAGGCGAGCTTCGTGAAGTCTGCCGGCCTGAAAGCACGGGGCGGGTGATGCCCCGCCGGATCACCTGAGGACCCTGAAATGAAGCCTGCCGCGCGCCTGTCCTGCTCTGCTGCAATGCTTGCGCTCGGCTGTGTCCAGGCACAGGCCAACCCTGTGCAAGCTTCCCGGGATACCGCCGAGGCGCGCGCCGAGCAGGCGCTTTCGCAGATGACGCTGGAGGAGAAGATCCAGCTGCTGCACGGCACGATGCCGCTGTTCATTCCCGTGCCCAAGCGCGCGCGGGGCATGCCGGTTGGCGCAGGCGTCATTGCCGGGATCGAGCGCCTGGGCATCCCGCCCCAGTATGCCACGGACGCCAGCCTTGGTGTTTCCAACATCATGGACATGCGCAAGGGCGATGTTGCCACGGCCCTGCCGTCCGGCCTGTCGCTCGCCTCCACCTGGAACCCGGCGCTGGTGCGCGAGGGCGGGCGGATGATCGGATCGGAAGCCGTGGCCAAGGGCTTCAACGTGATGCTGGCAGGCGGCGTCAATCTGGTGCGGGACCCGCGAGCCGGGCGCAATTTCGAGTATCTTGGCGAAGACCCGCTGCTCGGCGGCGTGCTGGTGGGGGCGCAGATCGAGGGCGTGCAAGCGAACGGCATCATCGCCACGATCAAGCACTTCGCGCTCAACAACCAGGAGATCGGGCGCTCGTCGGCCTCGGTCGAGATGGACGAGGCGGCCATGCGCGAGAGCGACCTGCTGGCCTTCCAGATCGGCATGGAGCGCGGCAATCCGGGCTCGGTCATGTGCTCGTACAACAAGGTTGGCGGCACATATGCCTGCGAGAACCGCTTCCTGCTGACCGACGTGCTGCGGCGCGAGTGGGGCTTCAAGGGCTATGTCATGTCGGACTGGGGCGCGGTCCATTCGGCCGAGGCGCTGCTGGCCGGGCTGGATCAGCAATCGGGCGAGATGCTTGACCGCAAGCGCTGGTTCTCCACCGAACTGAAGCCGAAGCTGGCTGACGGCAGCATTCCGATCTCGGCAGTCGACACGGCGGCCAAGCGCATCCTCTGGGCGATCTATGCCAAGGGCGTGGACAAGACCGTGATCGCGCCCAGGGCCATCGATTATGCCCGCAATGGGGAAGTTGCGCTGCAGGCCGCACGCGAAGGCACGGTGCTGCTGCGCAACGAGGGCGGCATCCTGCCGCTGGCGGCTTCGGTCCGCTCCATTGTGGTGATCGGCGGCAAGGCCGATCTTGGCGTGCCATCGGGCGGGGGATCGAGCCAGGTCGTGCCGGTCGGCGGGTTCCGCGCGCTGGAGAAGATCGAGAGCGGGCCTGCCGCCACCTTCGCCCGCCGTGCGTGGGGCGGCACGCCGCCGCTTGAGGCGCTGCGCCGCACATTTGGCAAGGCGCAGGTGACGTACGTTGACGGCAGCGATGCGAAAGCGGCAGCAGACGCGGCCCAGGCCGCCGATGTCGCCGTGGTCTTCGCCACGAAGTTCGCGACCGAAGCCGAGGACCAGCCCGACCTGGCGCTCGATGGCCGGCAGGATGCGCTGATCGATGCCGTGGCCAGCGCCAATCCGCGCACGGTGGTGGTGCTGGAGACCGGCAACCCGGTAACGATGCCTTGGCGGGCCAAGGTGCCGGCGCTGCTCGCCGCGTGGTATCCCGGCCAGCGCGGCGGCGATGCGATTGCCGAAATCCTGTCCGGCAAGACCAATCCCTCGGGTCGCCTGCCGGTGACCTTCCCGGTAAGTGTGGATCAGTTGCCCAATCCCGTCCTGCCCGGATCGGACCTGCCGCCGCCGTCCAAGGAGGACAAGGCCACCTATGGGCTGCAGACCAACAGCCCGCCGTTCACGATCACCTATCCCGAAGGTTCCGACGCCGGCTATCGCTGGTTCGACCGCAAGGGCGAGAAGCCCCTGTTCGCGTTCGGCCACGGCCTGTCCTACACGACGTTCCGCTATTCGGCGCTCAGGGCCAAGGGCGGGCGCACGGTCAGCGCCAGCTTCATCGTTACCAATTCCGGCACGCGCAAAGGGGCCGACGTGCCACAGGTCTATGTCACGCTGCCCGGCAAGGCGCGGCGCCTGATCGGGTGGGACAAGCCGGTGCTGAAGCCGGGGGAAAGCCGGACAGTGACGATCACGGCCGACCCGCGCCTGCTCGCCAGTTTTGACGTGGCGCGACAGCGCTGGGTGGTGAAGCCGGGCAGAGTGAAGATCGAGGTGGCCCGCTCTGCCGTTGACCCGGTGCTGGCCACGCAGGTTTCACTGGCCCCGCAGACGATCAAGCCCTGATGCCAAGAGCAAAGATTCCGGGAGAAAGACGATGAAGGTCAACCGGCGCGAAGCCATTGCCTTGGGCATTGCCGGCGGCGGCGCAACCGCGCTCCCGCTGCGGGCGCTAGCCGCAGCTGAACCGGCACAGGTCGAAGGCCTGCGTGTGTGCGGTCTGGAAAGCCCGCTCGCGCTGGGCGATGCACCACCGAGGTTTTCGTGGAAGCTGGGCGGCGCGGAACGGGCAGGGCAGGTCGCTTACCGGATCAGCGTGGCGCGAAGTCCGGACGACCTCGCTGCTGGCCGCAACCTGGTCTGGGACAGCGGGCGCGTGGCAGGCACTTCGGCGGTCGACATTGCCTATGGCGGGCCGGCCCTGCCCTCGCGCAGCCGGGTGTGGTGGCAGGTGGAAAGCTGGACCAGGGGCAGCCGCACGCCGCTGCGCAGCCAGCCCGCAATGTGGGAAACCGGCCTTGCCCCGGCAGACTGGCAGGCCGAATGGATCGCCAGCGAAACGCTGGTCGCCAAGGCCGATCGCGAAGCCGGGCTGCACTGGCTTTCAGGGCCGGACAAGCAGAACGTGGGCCAGACCCGCGCCTTCCGCTGGACCTTTGACCATCCCGGCGGTGCGGCAGAGTTCTGCGCCACGCTGCACGAATTGACCGGCGTGTGGATCAATGGCGAACCCGCGCCCGCGCCGCGCGATGGCCCGGCGCGTCACACCGAGATGGCAGTCTGGCCGATCATCCTGAAGAAGGGCCGAAATGTCATCGCCATCGAAGGGCGGCGCGTCGGCAGCTTTGGCCAGCCGCCTTGCGTGGCGGCGGCTTTGCTGCGCCATGGCGAGGGATTGATCCAGCGGATGACTTCGGCCAGTCCTGGCTGGAAAACCGTGGTGGCGGCGCCCCCCGGCTGGCATCTGCCCGCGTTCGATGACACGGCATGGCCCGCAGCCGAACCGGCCAAGGGCAGCCTCCCCATTGGCGAGCCCTGGCCGCTCACGCCTGCCAGCCGCCTGCGCCATGGCTTCACCATCGACAGGCCAATCCGCGCCGCGCGCCTCCATGCCACCGCACTGGGCATCTACCAGCCATGGATCAACGGCGCGCCCTTGGCCGACCGCAAGCTGGCACCCGAATTCACCGATCCTTCGAAGCGGGTGCTTTACCAGACCTATGACGTCACCGCGCTACTCAAGCCCGGTGCCAACATGCTCGGCATGGTGGTCGGCGATGGCTGGTACGGTTCGCGCTTCAGCACTTCTGCCCGCTTTGCCTTCGGGCCTGCGCCATGCCGCATTCTGTGCCAGCTCGAGATCGAGCATGACGACGGTTCGCGCACCGTGATCGGCAGTGGCGATGGCTGGGAGATCGCAGACTCGGCCGTGCTCGAACATTCGCTGTACGATGGAGAGATCCACGATGCGCGGGGTGAACAGCCCGGCTGGGCGACCGCGAACGGACCGACCGCAGGGTGGCGTCCAACCAGTGTGGTGGCTGCTCCCGCGATCCCGGTTCAACCACAGCGCTGCCCGCCGATCCGCATTCGCGAGACGCTGCAACCGAAGAGCGTCAAGCGCCTGGGGCCTGGGCATTATCAGCTCGACTACGGACAGAACTTTGCCGGCTTCCCGCGCCTGACCGTGAGTGCCCCTGCCGGCACGCGCATCGAGATGCGCTTTGCCGAGATCCTCAAGGCTGACGGCACGATCGACCAGGCCAACCTGCGCACTGCCAAGGCGCGGGACATCTACATTGCCGCCGGGCGCGGGCGCGAGGTCTATGAGCCGCGCTTTACCTATCACGGCTATCGCCATGTCGAGATCACCGGTGTGCCCGATGATCAGACGGCGTGGAACCTTGAAGGTCTGGTGGCGCATCAGGACCTGCCACTGACCGCCGAGTTGCGCGTCGGCGATCCGGTGATCCAGCAGTTCTGGCGCAATTCGGTGTGGAGCCAGAAGGCCAACTTCTATGGCCTGCCGACCGACTGCCCGCAGCGCGACGAGCGGCTGGGCTGGATGGGCGATGCCGCCGTGTTCTGGCCAGCGGCCGCATGGAACATGGACGTTGCCGCCTTCACCGCCCGCGTGATGGAGGACGCGCGCGTCTCGCAAAGCGCCAAGGGCGGCTTCCCCGACTGCATCCCGCCGTTCGTGCCGACGATGAAGCTGTCCTCGCCGGGCTGGGCCGATGCGGGCGTGATCCTGCCGCACACCTCGTGGATGCAGAACGGCGATACCGGCGTGATCCGCGCCAACTGGCAGGCGATGGAAGCGTACATGGCGTGGATCGAGGCGGCCAACCCTGACCATGTCTGGCGCAAGCAGCGCGGCGCGGACTATGGCGACTGGCTCTCGGTCGATGCGCCGACGGCCAACCCGGGCGCGGCGACCACGCCCAAGGACCTGCTCTCCACCGCCTATTGGGCGCAGGATGCGACGATGATGGCGGCGATGGCCGGGGCGATCGGCAACGCAGAGGCTGCCGCAAAGTATCGCAGCCTGTTCGAGGCGATCCGCAGCGCATTCAACACCGCCTTCGTCGTCGATGGCAAGGTCGGCAACGGGAGCCAGACCGGCAACGTCGTGGCGATCCGCTTCGGCCTGCTTTCGCCCGAAGCCATGCGCGCAGCGGGCGCGGCGCTGGCGGCGGACATTGCGCGGCGCGGCAACCACCTGTCCACCGGCTTCCTCGGCACGCCGCACATCCTCGATGCGCTGGTCATGGCCGGGCAGGAGGCAACTGCGATCACCCTGCTCACCGAGCGCAGCTATCCGTCATGGGGCTATATGGTGGAGCAGGGCGCGACGAGCATGTGGGAACGCTGGAACAGCGACCAGGGCGATGCCAGCATGAACAGCCGCAATCATTATGCCTTCGGCGCAATCGGCGATTTCCTGTTTCGCCGCATCGCCGGCATCGCGCCTGCGACGCCCGGCTTCGGCAAGGTCCGCATTGCGCCGATCATGAGCGAAGTGCTGGGCACTGGCGGCGCGACCTACCACAGCGTGCGCGGCACGATCCGCACCGACTGGACGGCCAAGGGCGGCAGGTTCCGGCTCGATGTAGAGCTTCCCGGCGGCGTGGAGGGTGAGGTCGTGCTGCCCGATGGCCGCAAAACCCGCGCGATGGCGGGGCCGAACCGGTTTTCGGGCAAGCTCTGAGGTGGATCAGGCGAAGACGCTTTGCCTGATCCAGTCCACGCTTGTCACGGTCGACGCGAGTCGGCTTTGCCCCAGCACTTGCGACCAGTAGCCCTCCGAACCATCTGCGAGGCGCCATTCGTGCAGGCGGCGGGTGAGGAGCTGGAGGTCGTATTCCTCGCTGATGCCAATGGCGCCGTGAACCGCATGAGCGGTGGCAGCGATGCGCGGGGCGGCCGACGAGGTGGCGATCTTGGCCGTGGCCGCGGCGGCGAGCGGCACGTTCAGACCATGCGAAGCGCCAAGCTGCGCAGCGATGCGGCAGGCGATCATGTCCTCGGCCATCAGCGCGAGCATCTGCTGCAGCGACTGCTGGCGGCCGATCGGCTTGCCGAACTGCACCCGCTCGGATGCATAGGCGGTGGTCACGTCGCACAGGCGGGCGGCGGCACCGGCGATCAGCGCAGCGCGCAGCACGGCGGCAATGGAGCGCAGGCCGGATGCAGGGCGGGGCAGACTCCTGCCTTCGGGCTTGCCGGAAATGCGTGCAGCCAATGAATTGGTGACGCCGGTCGGCGCGGGCGCAAGCTGCGCCATGTCGCACAGCACCAGCGCATCGCCGCAATCGACCAGCGCGGCTTGCGCCACCAGTCCGCAAGGCACCGGCTGCGCCAGCGAGGTGACAAGCACGACCGGCCCATCGGGCGCAGCGATCCCGCTCTCGGCCAACAGCGCGCGGGCGACCATGGTTTCGGCCACGGGCAGGGGCACGGCGCGGGCCCCGAGTGCCTCGATCAGCGGTTCGATATCGGCAAGACTCAGGCCCGCGCCGCCGTGTTCATCGGAAACCAGCGCATCAAGGAAGCCTGACCCTGCGATCTCTCTCCACAGAGCGTCGGCAGAGCCACCGTGTTCGATGGCACGGACCACTGCCGGGCTCGCTGCCGCATCGAGCATGCGGACGAAGGGTTCGAGCAGTTCGTTGATGTCCATCTGTTTCTCTCCCCTCACCGCAGGCCCATGCCGCGCGCGATGATCCCGCGCAGGATCTCGCGCGTGCCGCCGCGCAGGCTGAAGCTCGGCGCGATGTGCGTGACGTAGAGCAGCGTGCGATACAGCTCCTCGCTCACCGCCTCATCGGGGTGCGCGGCGAGATCGTCGCCGATCACCACCGGCAATTCCTGTTCGAAGCCAGTGCCGCGATCCTTGACGATGCTCGCTTCGACCACCGGGCTTTCCCCCGCCACCAATCGCGCCGTGCAGGCAATCGACATGGCGCGCAGCGTGGCAAGCTCGGCAGTCAGCCGCCCGACCAGCGCGGCGCAATCGCTGCGGCCCACCGCCTGCAGGTGCCGTATCCAGGCATCCAAAAGCACGGCGCTGGAATAGATGCGTTCCGGCCCGGAGCGTTCGAACGCCAGTTCGGCGACGACCTGCTTCCAGCCCTCACCCTCTGCCCCCACCAGCGCATCCTCGCCGAGTTCGACGTTCTCGAAGAACACTTCGGCAAAGTGCGCATCGCCCGTAAGATCGACGATGGGCCGTACCGTGACGCCGGGCGCCTTCAGGTCGATGATCAATTGCGAAAGCCCCGCCTGCCGGTCTGCCGAAGTGCCGGAAGTGCGGACCAGCGCGATCATGTAGTCCGAATGCATGGCATTGGTGGTCCAGATCTTCTGGCCGTTGACCACCCAGCCCCCACCGCTGCGATTGTCGCTGCGGTCGGCCCGCGTGCGCACGCTGGCAAGGTCCGAGCCCGAGCCCGGCTCGCTCATGCCGATGCAGAACAGCTGTTCGCCCCGGCAGATCGCGGGAATGTGCTTGCGGCGCTGCGCCTCGGTGCCGAAGTTCAGGAGCAGTGGCGCGCTCTGCCGATCAGCGATCCAGTGCGCGGCGACCGGTGCTCCGGCGCAGAGCAATTCCTCGACCACCACGAAGCGCGCAAATGGGCCCTTGCCGTGGCCACCGTATTCCTTGGGCAGCGTGAGGCCGAGGAAACCCGCCTCCCCCAGTGCGCGGCTGAATTCCGCGCTGAAGCCCTGCCACGACCGCGCGCGGCGATCCATCGGGATGCCGGCAATGTGCTGTTCAATGAAGGTGCGGATGGCAGGCCGCAGCGCTTCGTCTTCGGGTGGCAACTCGGCAAGCGTCAGGGTATCGAACACGGAAAGGCGGCTCCTGTCCCGGGCGGCGCATCATGGCGCCGCTCTCCAGGGCAAAGCGATGCGCCCGGAGGCACTCTGCATCAAATATTTATTTTGCCGGGTTCGATAGTGATTGCATATCAGGCGTTCTCACAGGCCAGGGCAGTGCGCACGAAATTCCGTGCCAGCACAGATGGCTCGTCGGCCCGCGCAATGCCCATCGCGATCGGCACCGGGTCTGACAGGGTGACGATGCGCACCCCCTCCCCGGCAAAGCGCGCGCTGCGGCCGGGGATCAGCGCCACGCCAAGCCCGGCTTCGACAAGGCTGAGGATGGTCTGCACCTGCACCGCCTCCTGCGCGACGCGCGGGGTGAACCCGGCACGATGGCAGGCGAGCCGGATCGTGGCATGGAGCACGCTGACCGGGCTGTAGATGATGAAGCTGCGATCAGCCAAGGCGCCAAGATCAAGCGTCTTGCGCCCCGCCAGCACGTCGCTGGCAGGCAGCACCGCAACCAGTTCATCGGTCTCGATCACGTCGATAGCCACGGGCGCGGAGTCCATCACCGGCAGGCGCACCAGCCCCACGTCCAGGCGGCGCGCAGCAATGGCCCGGACGATCTCGACGCTGTTCATCTCCTCCAGCGCGAGCTCGACCTCCGGGTAGGCGTGGCGAAAGGGGGAGACGATGCGCGGCAGCAATTCTCCGATGGCCGAGCCGATAAAGCCGATCGACAGACGGCCACGCAGGCCCGCCGCGCCCTGGCGCACGGCCTCCCGCACTTTCTCGGCCGCCGCCAGAGCCTCGCGCGCCGGGGCAACCGCGGCAAGGCCTGCCGTCGTCAAGCGCACGCCACGCGGATCGCGCTCGAACAGGGCGACGCCGAGGTCTTCCTCAAGCTTGCGAATGGCGACCGTCAGCGGTGGCTGCGAGATGTGCAGGCGCTCTGCCGCGCGATGGAAGTTCAGCGTTTCGGCAAGGGCGTTGAAATAGCGCAGCTGGCGCAAGTCCACGATATATACTCACTATCGAAGTCGGAAAATTCAATATTAGCCCGAAAGGACGGGGTAGCCTAGCTGTTTCAGCCAATCAAAAGCCCATGGAGAGCGCGCGATGTCCGAAACCCCCTTCCTGCTGGTCGAACGCGATGGCCCGGTGGTCATCGCCACGCTCAATCGCCCGGACACCCGCAACGCCATTTCGGAAACCGCGCACAGCGAGGAGATCGCCCAGTTCTGTGCAGACGTGACCCGCGATCCTTCGGTGCGTGCGATAGTGCTGACCGGGGCGGGCAAGGCCTTCTGCGCAGGCGGCAACGTCAAGCACATGGCCGAGAAAACCGGCATGTTCGGCGGATCGCCCTTCTCGATCCGCAACCAGTATCGCACCGGCATCCAGTTGATCCCGACGGCGCTTTACGATCTGGAAGTGCCGGTCGTTGCCGCTGTCAACGGCCCGGCGATCGGGGCGGGCCTCGACCTCGCCTGCATGACCGATATCCGCATCGCTTCGGACAAGGCTCTGTTCGCGGAAAGCTTCGTAAAACTCGGCATCGTGCCGGGAGATGGCGGGGCGTGGCTGCTGCCGCGCGTGATCGGCATGGCCCGAGCCAGCCTGATGACGCTGACCGGCGACACCATCGACGCCGCCAAGGCACTGGAATACGGCCTGGTCAGCGAAGTCGTGGCGCCTGACCGGCTCCTGCCGCGTGCCCTCGAAGTCGCCCACTCGATCGCCGCCAACCCCGGCCATGCCACCCGCATGGCCAAGCGCCTGCTGCGCGAAGGGCAGGACATGAAGCTGGCCCCGCTGCTCGAGCTTTCGGCCGCTTACCAGGCGCTGGCCCATCACACCCATGACCACCACGAGGCGGTCAGTGCCTTCCTCGAAAAGCGCAAGCCGGAGTTGAAGGGCGAGTGAGCGAACCGCAGGTTGCCGGCCCGCTTGCCGGGATTACCGTCCTCGATCTTTCGCGCGTGCTGGCGGGGCCGTGGTGTTCACAGGTTCTGGGCGACCTTGGCGCCGACGTGATCAAGGTCGAACAGCCGGGACAGGGCGACGACACGCGCAAGTGGGGGCCACCGTTCCTTGACGACGGTAGCCGCGACGCCGCCTATTACCTCTGCGCCAACCGCAACAAGCGCTCGGTCGCGATCGACATGGCCGAGCCTGCAGGCGCCGAACTGATCCGCCGGTTTGCCGCGCAGGCCGACGTGGTGATCGAGAACTTCCGCGTCGGCGGCCTTGCCAAGTACGGGCTCGATTATGAGTCCCTGCGCGAGGTCAAGCCGGACCTGATCTACCTTTCGATCACCGGCTTCGGCCAGACCGGCCCCTTGCGCAACAACGGGGGATACGACTTCCTCGTCCAGGGCATGAGCGGCCTGATGAGCGTGACCGGCCTGCCCGATGGCGAGCCGGGCGGCGGGCCGATGAAGGTCGGCATCCCGATCAGTGACCTGACGACCGGGCTCTACGCCGCAATTTCGGTGCTGGCGGCATTGCCACCGGCGAGGGCCAGCGGATCGACCTTGCCCTGCTCGATACGCAAGTGGCGCTGCTCGCCAATCAGGCGTCGAACTGGATGAACGGCGGCATGGTGCCGCGCCGAATGGGCAACCAGCACCCCAATACCGTGCCATATCAGGACTTTGCCTGTTCGGACGGCAGCGTGCTCGTCGCACTCGGCAATGATCGGCAGTTCCGCGCCTTCACCGCGCTGATCGGCCTGCCTGACCTCGCCGACGACGAGCGCTTTGCAATCAGCGCAGGCCGTAGCGTCAACCGCGATGCCCTGCTCGCGCAATTGCGCCCGGCCATCGCCCGGTGGAAATCGGCTGAACTGATCGCGGCGATGGAAGCGGCGGGGCTGCCCGGCGGCAAGGTGAACGAGATTCCCGAAGTGCTCGACCACCCGCAGATCGAAGCGCGCGGCCTGGTGCACGAAATGGCGCGATCCGACGGGACGCCGGTCAAGGTGCTTGGCTTCCCGGCCCAGCTTTCGGCCTCGCCCGCAACATATCGCCACGCCCCGCCACGCTCGGGCGAAGATACCGTCGCCGTGCTCAGCGAAAGACTGGGGCTCGACAAGGACGAGATCGAACGCCTGCTGGCGGCTGGCGTGATTGCGGAGACATTGTGATGCAGGGTGCAAACTACATCGACGGTCGCTGGGTGGACGGCGCAACGCCGTTCACCACGCAGAATCCGTCCGACCTTGATGAGACCGTGGGCAGCTATACTAAGGTTGGGGAGGCCGAAGTGCGCGAGGCCATGGCGGCGGCGCGCCGGGCGCAGCCAGCATGGGCCGCGTTCAACATGCAGGCGCGGGCCGATATCCTCTACCGCATTGCCGAACTGCTGAAGGCGCGCGCGCCGGAGATCGGCAAGCTGCTCAGCCGCGAGGAAGGCAAGACCCTGCCCGAAGGCATAGGCGAGGCCCTGCGCGCCGCACAGTGCTTCCAGGCCGCGGCCGGCGATGTGATCCGCGCGCAGGGCGAATGGTACAATTCGATGCGCGATGGCTTCAACGTGCTGGTCACGCGCGAACCGCTGGGCGTCATCGCCGCGATCACCCCGTGGAACTTCCCGATCGCCCTCCCTTCATGGAAGATCGCAGGCGCGCTCGCCTATGGCAATGCGGTGGTGCTCAAGCCCAGCAGCTTCGTACCCGGCTGCGCGGTGATGCTGGCGCAGATCATCGAAGACGCGGGCGTTCCGGCGGGCGTGTTCAACCTCGTCATGGGTGATGGCCGCGCTACCGGCAACGTGATGATCGACGAGGCCGACGGCCTGACCTTCACCGGCGGCACCGCCACGGGCCGCGCCGTGCTGACCCGCGCCGCCGAGACGATGACCAAGTGTCAGCTCGAACTCGGCGGCAAGAACGCGCTGGTCGTGCTCGACGATGCCGACCTTGATCTCGCGGTCGAGATCGCCAGCAACGGCGCCTGGATCCAGACCGGGCAGCGCTGCACCGGGACCGAGCGCCTGATCGTGACGCGAGGCATCCACGATGCCTTTGTCGAGCGCATGGCCAAGGTGGCGGGCAGCTACCGCGTCGGCCACGCGCTCGATCCCGAGACCCAGATCGGCCCGGTCGCCAACGTTCAGCAGTTCAACGAGAACCTGCAGTTCGTGATCGATGCGCAGGCCGAAGGCGCGGAGCTTGCCGCAGGTGGCGGTGCCGTGGAAGCGCGCACGCGGGGCCTCTACATGGCCCCGACGCTGCTGACCGGCACCAGGGCCGAATGGCGCTGCAACCAGCACGAATCCTTCGGGCCGATTGCTTCGGTGATCAAGGTCGAGGACCTCGACGAGGCGATCCACGCTGCCAATGCCTGCGAATACAAGCTGTCATCCGGCATCGCCACGACCAGCCTCAAGAGCGCGGAACGCTTCCGCAAGGCATCGAAGGCCGGCATGGTCATGGTCAACGCGCCGACGGCGGGCCTCGAATACCACGTCCCGCTCGGCGGGCGTTCGCCCTCTGGCTACGGCGCGCGCGAGACCGGCTCCACGGCCGCGGAATTCTTCACCGAGAGCAAGACCAGCTACATCAATCACGGCGCCGTCTGAGCGCTGTCGGAGAGAGATATGACGACTGTTGCATACATCGGCCTTGGCGCGATGGGCCTGCCACTGGCCAGACATTTGGTGCGCAAGGGCTTTGACGTCATCGCCTATGACATCGACCCGACCCGCGCTGACGAGATCGTGGCATTGGGCGGGCGCAAGGCGGGCTCGGTGGTCGAAGCCGCGAGGGATGTCGAGGTGGTGATCACCTGCCTGCCTGCGACGCCCCATGTGGAGGCCGTGGTGCTCGGCCCCGATGGCGCACTGGCTCAGATGAAGCCCGGCACGCTGCTGCTCGACATGTCGACCATCGATGCCAACGGCACCGACCGCGTCGCCAGGGCCTGTGCCGAAAAGGGCGTGGCCTTTGTCGACAGCCCGATCGGCCGCCTCGTGCTCCATGCCGAGCGCGGGGAATCGCTGTTCATGGTGGGCGCGAGCGACGAGGACTTCGCCCGCGTCGAGCCGCTGCTCAATGCCATGGGCAAGGACATCATGCGCTGCGGCGGGCAGGGCATGGGCAGCCGGATGAAGCTGGTGAACAACTTCCTGCTGCTGACCATCGCCGAAGTCAGCGCCGAAGCCGTCGCGCTCGGCACGCGTCTTGGCCTAGATATCGCGACGATCCTGAAGGTCACCGGCAGCACAACGGCGCAGAACGGCCAGTTGCACACGCTGATGGTCAACAAGGTGCTGAAGGGCGATACCACCCCCGGCTTCACCATCGACCTTGCCTTCAAGGACATGACCCTGGCGATGACGGCTGCGGCGGAATACCGCATGGGCCTGCCGGTCGGCGCGGCCGCTCACGCCGTCTATGGCGGAGCCCGCGCCATGCCGGAATTCGCGAAGAAGGATTATTCGGCTCTGCTCGAATGGGCCTGCCGCAACGCCGCGGTGGAAACCCCGCGCACAAGCTGAAGTCTGCCGGAAGAGCAGCGCGCGGAAAGGCGCGCCGCTGCCGTGCCTCTCAATCCGCCGCGATCTGGCGGGCGATGTCCGGCATGACCGGCGGGGTCTGCTCCTGCATGAAACGGATGCGCCCGCCAAGGGCCTGCTCGCTCATCTCGGGCTGGCTGTGCACCCAGAACCTGTTTTCTGCCATCTGCTCGAGGAACAGGCGGCAGCCCTCGTCGAGGTCCATGCCGTAGTCGCGCATCATCTCGAACATCGCGCGGCGGTGGCCGCTGGCGTTGGCCGGTTCCCCCTCGCCGCCTTCCGCATTGAAGATGTTGGTGCGCATCATGCCGGGGATGATCGCCGATACGTGGATCGGCAGCTTCTTCAATTCCATCTCGAGATAGAGGCATTCGCTGAACGCCTGCACCGCGTGCTTGGTGACGATATAGGCGGTCTGCGCGGGCATCTGTCCGAAGGCGCCAACGGAGGAAAGGTTGCCGATCCAAGCTTCCTTGCCGCTGGCGATGATGCGGGGGACGAAGGCCCGCACACCGTGGATCACCCCATGGAGGTTGATGTTCAGCGCAGCTTCCCAGCGCGCCGTGGGCACTTCCCAGGTGTAGCCGACGGTCTCGATACCCGCGTTGTTGATCAGCAGGCGCACTTCGCCATGCCGGGCGAACACCAGTTCGGCCATGCGATCGAGCTCTTCGGGAATCGACACGTCGACCTTTTCTGCTTCAGCCCTCCCGCCAGCCGCCTTGATCGCGGCAACAGTTTCAGCGGCGGCGGCCTCGTTGATGTCGGTCACCACCACGGTCATGCCGAGCGCGCCGGCGCGACGGGCGAGTCCTGCGCCAATGCCGGAACCGGCACCGGTTACGACGGCCACGCCGCCTGCAAATACGTCCTTGTCCAAGGCCATGAACTTACTCTCCGCTGCGGATCAATGGGCCAGCATCTGCACGTTTTCGCACAGCGCGCCTTCGGGATCGGTCGAGAATACCACGCGCACGCCGTGATCAGCCTCCTCGCGAATGGGGCCGACCAGCTTGCCGCCGTTCGCCGTGATCTTTTCGACAAGTGCGTCGAGATCCTCGACCACGAAGCCGAGGATGACCTGCTGGTCGCGGGGCGCAGCGCGCTCGGTAAAGTTGAACATGACCAGCGAGCCCTTGGTCCAGTCACCCCCCGGAGCGAGGATCACTTCGCGGAACGGCTCGCCATCGCTTGAGCCAGCCACCCTCTGGACAATGCCGTAGCCGTAGACCGCCACGTAGTAGGAGGCCATCGCCTCTTCATCGCGGCAGATCAGCTTCGTGAAGCCGGAAATTGCGGTCATCGTATCGTTCTCCCGTTCGCGCTGCGCGATGTCGTGACTGGCCTTGCGAGCCGGCCTCTCAGACATTCCGCAAGGAAAGTGAATCAGCACTCACTATCATTGATTATCGTAGCCTCTTCGCGCATATGTTACGCAATGACAAGCCGAAAGGCCGGAAGGAACAAGCCTGATGCGCAGCTATGATGTTGAAAACGGGGTCGTGGATCTGGGCCGGATCAAGCTCGACGTGCCCGATACGATCAGCGACGAGGCCAAGGCCTATCTGCGCTTCGATCCCAACCAGCAGATGCCCGAGGACGCGCACCCGGTGCCGATGTGGCAGATGCGCGAACCGCTGGCGCCAATGTTCGAATGGCTGAACCAGCAGGCGTTGGAAGCCTATCCCTGCACGGTCGAGGAGACCGCGATCGACGGCGTGCGCTGCCATCGCATTGCGCCCAGGGACGGCGTGCGCCATGCTGGCAAGATTCTGATCAACCTGCACGGTGGCGGCTTCGTCATGGGTTCGGGCTCGCTGGTGGAAGCCATCCCGATGGCTGCCGAAACCGGGTGCGAAGTCATCGCCGTCGATTATCGCCTCGCGCCCGAGTACCCCTTCCCCGCTGCTGTTGACGACATCGTGGCGGTCTATCGCGATGCCCTGAAGACGCATGCGGCAAGGGACGTGATCCTGTTCGGCACCTCGGCTGGCGGCTTTCTGACGGCCATGGCGATCATGCGTTTCAAGAAGGAGGGGCTTCCACTACCGGCTGCCTGCGGCGTGTTCACCGCCGGCGGTGACGTGACGCAGCTGGGCGATACCTTCAATTACCTGACGCTGTCGGGCTTCTACGGCCACGTCGGCGCAAAGCTGGACGATCCGCTGTGCGAACGCGGTGTCTTTGTTGGAGCGGCGGACCGCAACGATCCGCTGCTCGCCCCGATCAAGGGCGACCTTTCGGACTTCCCGCCGACGCTGCTGGTCACCGGTACGCGCGATGCGGTGCTGAGTTCGGCGGCAATGTTCCACCGCGCCTTGCGCAAGGCCGGGCGCGATGCCGATCTTCACGTGTTCGAAGCGATGCCGCACGGCTTCTGGTTCAGCGTGGCTCTGCCGGAATCGCGCGAGGCAATCGACCTGATGGCACGCTTCTTCGAACGCCACCTCGGCATCGGCGCAACATAGATCAGCTGCGCCGACAAGAACCGCGACTTACAGGAAGAAGTCGCGGTTCTCGGCGCCCATCAGCACGCTGGCATAGTTGCGCGCAAAGCCGACCGGATTGTTGGCAACATGCGCGCGCGACATGCGCACGTCATGCCACAGATCCTGGAAATCGCTGCCGAGATAGACCGAGCGGCCACCGGCCACGTCCATCAGCAGGTCCATCGCCTCGATGCAGCGATCCGCCACGAGGCTGGCCTGATAACGATAGCGGACGCGGTCCTCGATGGTCGGCTTCCAGCCCGCCCTTTCCATCGCCTCGAAGTTGCTGACCATCACCGTCAGGCATTCCTCGGCAAGGTTGGAGGCGCGGGCGATGCGTTCCAGCACATCAGGGTCGGCTGCGGACTTGGTCATGTCGGTGGAGCTGAGGCCGACGCGATCCCTGAACAGCGCGATGGCATGGCGCACTGCGCCGATCGCGGCGGTGTTGACCACACGGATGAACACTTGCGCCCATGGCAGGTCATAGACGCCGCTGCCCTGATGGTGGACCGAATTGAACCCGTCCATCTGCTTGTGGCTGCGGCGCTCGGGCACGAACACCGGTGTGTCGATCACGATATCGTTGGAGCCGGTGCCCTGCAGGCCCATGGTGTGCCAGGTATCGTCGATGCGGTAATCGCCGGCGGGCACGAGGAAGGTGCGATGGCCCTCTTCGGCCACCATCCCGCCCAGCAGCACCCAGTTGCAGTGCAGGCTCCCGCTCGACCAGCCCCAACGGCCCGACAGCAGGAAGCCGCCTTCGGTCCGCTGCACTTTCGCGCCCACCGGATTGTACGAGCTGGAGATCATGGCGTCCGGGCCATCGGCGAAAACCTCGGCCTGTGTCTCAGGGGCCATCATCGCGATCTGGTAGTTGTGAACCGCGACGATCCCCAGCGCCCATGCGGTGCTCATGTCGCGTTCGGCGATGGCGATCTGGTCGAGGAAGAAGTCCTGCGGCGTCCCTTCGCGTCCGCCGTGGCTGGCGGGGGTAAAGTGGCGGAAGAAGCCCTCTTGCCGCAGTGCTTCCACGACCTTGTCGGAAATGCGCCGCGCCTTGCGCCCTTCTTCGGCATGAGCCGCGACGAGATCGAGCGTGGCTGCTGAGATCGACATTTATTACCCCTCGAAACCTAGTGCGTAGCCATGTGAATCTTATGATACGCATTTTGCGCCTTGCAAAGCATCTAGACAAAACTTTGCCGCAAAAACACTGGTGAAATTGTCTATTTGCACCAAAGTGCAGCGCATCTACGCCGCACACCCGTCTACGACACAGGGGCCGCCTTGCGAGCGGCCCCTGCAGATTTCGCCAAGCGCGACAGGCAATTACCAGTTGAACTTCAGCGTGGCGCCGAATTCGCGCGGGTTGGTCAGGCTGACCTGCCGGAAGCCCGAATTGAAGGTGCCTGCAATCAGGGAATCCACCGTCCCGTTGCCGAGGCCACGGTTGGTGATGCGCCGCTGGTCGAGCAGGTTGCGGGCGAACACGTCGAACTCCCATTTGCCGTCGTCGGTGCGCACGCCCAGGAACATGTTGAGCAGTTCGCGCGACTGATAGGTGTACTGCGCCCGCTCTGAATCAAAGCCCGGACGATAGGTGAACAGGGCGCGCACGAACGGCGTCACCGAGCCCATCGGCAGGCGCAGTTCGGTGTTGGCAGTCAGGCTGAAGTCCGGAACTTCGGCGAGGCGACCATTGGCCACGCAATAGCTGACATTGCCCGTGCCGGTAACCTTTGGCGTGCCGTTGCGGTTGGGGACGCCGGTGCCGGCAAAGTCGGTGCACGGCACGCGGGCATTGTCGAACCGCGCCTTTGTGTATGCGGCCGACACGCCCAGGTCCCAGTTGTCCGAAACGCGCCCGTCGAACGAGGCTTCGACGCCCTTGATCGTGGCATCGGCATTGTAGTTGAAGTCAAAGAACCCGGTGGCCGGCTGGTTCGCGGGAGCGTTGTAATAGATGTCGGTGAACCGCGACAGGAAGTTGTCGATCTTCTGGAAATAGCCCGAAAGCGAATAGCTGACGCGGCGATCGAACATCGTGCCCTTGATCCCGCCCTCGAACGAATCGCTCTTTTCCGGGTTGGTGCGGATCAGGTCGTTGGAAATGCCGGCCGGCACGGCAACACCCGTGCTGCCGGCGCGGAACGAATGGCCATAGGCGGCAAACACGTTGAGGTTCGGCGTGATCTCGTAGGAGATATTCACGCCGCCCGTCACCGGCTTGTTGGTATTGCGCTGCAGGGCCGGCGGGATGATCTCGGTCGGGCCGCTATTGACGGCGCCGCTCAGCTTCAGTTGTGTGGTCTGAACGCTCTTGATGATCGAATAGCGCACGCCACCCTCGATCGACAGCGGGCCGGAGCGGTAGCGCAGGTTGGCGTTGAACGACCAGGTCTGGTTGTTGACCGGCACGTTGACGCGCGTTGCGATGCCCAGTGTGTTGGGCAGCGTGAACGGCGTGAAGCCTGGGATCGGCAAACCGATCGCGGCGAATGGCAGGTTGACTTGCGCATTCGGGCTTACCGCATACCAGAACTGCGATGCATCCTGGTTGACCACGGTCGTGCCGGTCTGCTTCGTGTAGAACGCGCCAAGACCCCAGCCGAGACCTTCGCTGTTGTTTGAGGTCAGGCGCAATTCGGCCGTGTCGACCTTGTAGGGCGACACCACATTGGAATACTGCACATAGCCCGGCAGCGCATTGGTCACATCAAGATCGCGCTGGATGTCGAGCCTGCTGAACTGGTGCGCCCCCACGAAGGCGATTGTCGCGGGCCCGAGATCGTAGTCGAGGTTGAGGTTGACGATGTGCGACTTGTTGATGTTGCGGAAGGCACCATCCTGCACCGAGGCATAATCGTCCGTGGTCAGCGCCGGGCCCGACCGCGCAGTCGTATCGGGCACGAACACACCGGCGAGCAGCACCGGAAGATCGCCCACACCCGGAACCGGAATCGTGAAATACTGGCTGTAGGGCGTATTGCCCGCGCCGATGACCTGCTGGAACTGGCGGTTGTCGGCTTCGAGGTACTGATAGGTCAGGTAGCCGGTGAAGTTGTCGGTCGGCTTCCAGCCCAGCGTGATGCGCGCGCTTTCGGTGGTGCTCTTCGAGCGTTCCTTGCGGGTCACGTTGTAGACGTTGTTGAGGCGGTTGCCGTCGACCAGCGCGGCAACGCGGATCGCGAACGTGTCGGAGAACGGCAGCGAGGCCCCCATCTGCGCGTTGTAGCCCGCACGGGTCGTGCCGGTGATCTGCGCGTAGCCCTCGGGCTTTTCGAAGCTGGGGCGACGGGTGGCGATGGTGATCGCGCCAGCCGGCGCCGAAAGGCCGCGCAGCAGCCCCTGGGGCCCGCGAAGCACTTCGATCTGCTGCACGTCATAGATCGCGGTGTAGACCGTCTGTGCGTCGGTCGGGATCTCGTTGAGGTAGACCTGCACGGCGGGCGAGGTGCCCTGATCGGGGTCGAACGAAATGCCGCGCAGCGTCGTGGTGTTGTTGCGGCCGCTGACGTTGGTCAGTTCCAGGCCAGGAGCGAGTTGCTGCACGTCCTTGACGTCGAAGATCTTGAACTTCTCGAGCTGTTCGCCGGTGGCCACGTTCACCGTCATCGCCACGTCCTGCAGCTTCTGCGACTGGCGGGTGGCGGTAACGATGATCTCGTTGCTCGGCGCTTCCTCTGCCGCCTGCGGCGCGGCGTCGGCCGGCTCGGCCGCCATGGCTGCACCTGGCAGCGGCATCGCGATTGCACTGGCGCCGAGCAGCAGCGCGAACCTGGTGTTGTCGGACTTCATGTTTCCTCCCCTCGTTGGCCGAAAGAGCGAGGTGACCCCGCCTGCGTTCGCGCCTGGATTTGTGCCGATCGCTCGGTCCGATTCCGGCGGGATCGTGCGGTGACTTCAGGGGAGCGATAGCGCGCCACAAGCGTCCATCGTGCTGGATCGGCCCATGCGCCCAAAATCAGAATCACTCCCCCTCGGTCCTTGCATTCGATCACGCCGAAGTTAGTCTTAACTAACAAACGATGCCGGGTGCGTCAAATCAGATTCGCTCAATAGCGATCTTATTCGGTCGTAATTGGCCTGCGGCGGGGGATTTGCGTAAGAATGCGCCATTTTTGCAACGCAATAACCAAAGGGCGAAAGCGCTCTACCGCGCACCCGCTACAGTCGCCCGCCTGACTCCCCGGGGCTCAATCCATGTCGGGCCAGACTTGCGCGAAGAACGGATTGGCGGCCCTGTTCGCATCGTAAGTGTCCTGATCGACCATGCAGGTCGGACACCAGTGGCCGCCCTTGAGGTAGAGCCGGGGCGTCATCGTGAAGTCATGGCCCATGGCGCAGCGGATTTGCGTCGGCTCGTCGGCACCGCCCATCGCACCAACATGCTTGCCGCCCCGGAACGCGACGGCAGACTTGAGATCGTCGCCGGTCCAGTCCTGCTCGTGCTTCTCGGTGTCATAACCGTGGTCGAGCAGCGAGACCTCGCGCGAGGGCTGGCGGAACTCGAAGTCGGCCCAGGTGCGCGGCAGCCGCTCCCACGCCTCGCGCGATCCGAAATAGGCATCGATGTGCTCGCGGTCGTCATTCGCGATCCAGTTGAGAGTGCCCCCCGGGCCCTTGGCCAGCTTCTCCATCCGGCTGCGCCCCGCGCCCGGAAACCACCGGGCGACAAGCCGCACCGGCACCGGCATGCTGGCGACCATCGCCTGTGCCCAGTCCTCCAGCGTCTCGGAGCGGAACGGCACCATCTCCTCGAGCCGATCCGAATCCGCATACCACTGGCCATGGAAGTTGCGCGTCGCCGACCAGTGCGGGCGAAAGCTGGCGAAGGCATCCTCCTGCCCCAGCGCGCGTGCGGTGATGCGGGCGAACTCGTGATTGGTGACCCGCAGCTTATCCCCGCCGCCGATGTTGTAGAAGCGCTTCCAGAACGTGTCCGGCACGGCATCCTCGCAGGCATTCGCCGCAAGCCGGGCCGAATCGCCCACCGTTACCCATTCGAACACGCCGTTGAATGGGTTGTGGAAAATGATCGGGTCGAAGATCTTCCAGATGCCCGGATGCGCAATGCCGGTCTGGCGCAGCGAGACCCAGCGCTTCAGCCCGCTTTGCGCGACGATGGCTTCAGCCTGGGTCTTGCTCACTGCGTACTGGTCGAACCGGCTGATCTTGATCGGATCGCCCGTGCGGCCCCAGTGGACCGGCGCATTGCGGTGCCCCGTCTGCGCCACCGTGCCGATATAGACGAGGGCCGTAGTCTCTGCCTGCCCTGCCGCCTTGATCGCCTCGACGATGTTTCGCGCCCCGCCGACATTCACCTTCATGGTCAGTTCGGGGAACTGGTCGGCAAGGGGCGAGACCATGCCGCCGATGTGCAGCACCTGATCCACGCCGTCGATACCGCGGCGCATGTCCTGCGCGCTGGTCAGATCGCCACTGAGCCACTCCACCGCCGGATGCTTTGCGAACCGCTTCACCACCGGGTGGTCCTGCTCCTCCGGCCGCACCAATGCGCGGACCCGGAAGCGGTCTGCCCTGCCCGCCAGTTCGGCAAGGGTCGCGCTGCCCATGTTGCCGGTCGCACCGGTCAGAAAGATCGTCTTCTTGGTGGAAATCGCCACGTCAGGCTGCCTCACAGGTTATAATCGTCCTCGTAGGTTCGATTAAATCAAGCTGGCAGTCAACTGCTTGCACAGACCTCTTTGCCAATCCTGATTTATGATGTAAGTGCCCACTTATTAAAACGGAGAGGCGAGATGAACGCGATTCTGGCTGAGCGCACCAACTTTACACCACTGGCCAATGGCCCGGACCTTGCCCGCGCGCTCGATGAAGCGAACGTGCCGACCCTGCTTGCGGCCTATGTCCATCTCTCGCACGATACCGATCTGCTCGAACAGTTCGCGCCCCATATCCGGCCCGCGTTCTCCTATCCTCCGACGGAAATTCCCGACGAGCTGGCCGACGCGCTGCGTCTCAAGCTGCGGCACCTGCTCACCACCGGCGAAGGCCTCGCCAGCAGCGAACCCTCGGACGCGCTCGTCCAGCGCATAATGTCGGTGACCGTGGGCGAACCGGTGGACACCGAGTTCGTCGACCTGGTGAACGACCAGTGCGGCTTCCGTCCCTGGATAGACCGCAGCAAGCTGCCCGATCGTCCTGCCCCCGAGGCCGGCTTCAAGGTGCTCGTCATCGGCGCGGGCATGACCGGCATGGCCGCCGCCACCAAGCTGCGCGAGGCGGGCTATGAATTCGTCGTGATCGAGAAGAACCCCGAAGTCGGCGGCACCTGGTACGAAAACCGCTACCCCGGCGTCGGCGTCGATACGCCCAGCCACTTCTACAGCTTCAGCTGGGAAATCTGGCCCGATTGGCAGCACTACCACCCCCATGGCGCCGACATGCAGCGCTACATGACGGGCGTTGCCGACAAGTACGACCTGCGCCGCGACATCCGCTTCGACACCACGGTCGAAAAGCTGGTCTGGGACGAGAAGTCCTGCACCTGGACCGTCACTGTCCGCCGAGCCGATGGTCAGACCGAAGACCTTGTCGTCAACGCGGTGATCAACGGCCACGGTCCGGTCAACCGCCCGAAGATGCCGGACATCCCGGGCCTGTCCGGCTTCAAGGGCCCCGTCGTCCACACTGCAGCCTACCCCGCCGATCTCGACCTGAAGGGCAAGCGCGTCGCCGTCATCGGCACCGGCGCCAGCTCGGCCCAGCTCTGCGGCGCGATCGCGCCCGAGGTGGCCGAACTCACCGTCTATCAGCGCACCAAGCACTGGGTGCTCTACAATCCGGAAATCGCCCACGAGGTGAGCGAGGGGATGAAGTGGGCGCTGGCCAACATCCCAACCTTCAAGGAATGGTTCCGCTTCCGCGTCTACTGGGCCGCGGCCGACGGACTGTTCTCGAACGTGCTCAAGGACCCGGCGTGGGAAGGCAACATGCTGGCCGTCTCCGAAGGCAACGAGATGACGCGCCAGTACGCGCTCGGCTACATGCAGCAGCGCTTTGCCGACCGGCCCGACCTGATCGAGAAGCTCACCCCCGATTTCCCGATCTTCTCCAAGCGCATTGTCCTCGACAATGGCTGGTTCGATGCGCTCGCCCGCCCCAACGTCCACCTCGAAACGCAGGGCATCGCCCGCATCCTGCCGAATGGCATCGAGGCGAAGGACGGCTCGGTGTTCGAGTGCGACGTGATCATCTGCGCCACCGGTTTCAACGTCGCGCAGATGGTCGGCAACCTTGTGATCAGGGGCGAAGGCGGGCGTGAACTGGGCGAGGAATGGGGTGCGGAAGACCCGCGCAGCTACCTTGGCATGTGCGTCCCGGGCTATCCCAACTACTTCCACACCGTCGGCCCCAACAGCGCGCCCAATCACGCCGCCGGCCAGAACCTTATCTCCGAAGCGCAGGTCAACTGGATCATCGAGGCGCTCGATCGCATCACCGAAGCCGGCGCCCGCGCCTTCGAGGTGGAGCAGGACGCATTCGATGCCTGGAACCGCAAGGTGGACGAGCGCATGCCGCAGATGATCTGGACCCACCCGCGCGCCAATTCCTACTACAACAACTCGAAAGGCCGGGTCTTCCTGTCGTGGCCCTGGCGCCTGGTGGATTTCTTCAACGCCACCCGCCGCCCGGAACCGGGCTGCTATCGCCTGATCGATTGAGACCGCCAACCCGGTTCCCTGCAACTCTCTTGCGCGGGACCGGGGTTTCGCCCTAGTCGGGATGCGTGACCAAACGTACCCGCCTCCCCGCGAAAGACCGCAAGGCGCTCATTCTCGCCAACGCCCGCGCAATTTTCGCGCAGAGTGGCTATGAAGCGGCGCGCACGCAGGAGATTGCCAAGCGGTCGGGCGTATCCGAAGCGCTGATGTACCGGCACTTCCCCTCGAAAGAGGCGCTCTACCGCGCCGTGCTGCGCGAAGTGATCCGCGAACAGGATGCCAGCTACGAGATCCTCGGGCTCCAGGAACTCAACGGGCGGGCGCTGGTCCGCAATCTCCATGCCTATTTCAGCCTCGTCATCGGGCCGTCCCAGGTGCGCTTCAAGGAAGGCTTCCGCCTGCTGCTTGCCAGCCTGATCGGCGACGCGCGGTTTGCCACGCTGGTCTATCGCCGCGCGCACCGGTTGATGAATCATCGCCTCACCGCCGCCTTGCGCCAGGCGCGCGACGCTGGCGAGGTGGTGGGCCGGGAAATCTCGGTCGCCAACACCTCGCTGTTCACCGAACACGTCGGCACCGTGCTCAACGTGCTGGCTTCGAACGTCGAACGCTCGCCCTACCACGGCAACACCGAGGACCTCATCCGCGACGCCGTATGGTTCTGCTGCCGCGGGGTGGGCTTCACCGACGAAGCGATCGAGCGCCACCTGCGCGATTGAGCGCTGCCGAAAGGGCTACGCCGGCATTCAGGCGCGCATCAGCGAGCCGCCGTTGACATCGAAGATCCCGCCATTGATCCAGCGCCCGTCCTGCGACAGCAGCATGGCGACGACGCCGGCATGGTCTTCGGATGTACCGAGGCGCGTGTGGGGGGTGCGGGCCATGTAGTAGTCCGCCCACTTCCTGGCCTCCTCGGCATTCGCGTCCATCTGCGCCTTCATCTCGCCCGTGACGGTGAAACCGGGCGCGAGGACATTGGCCGTGACCCCTTCCTTTCCCCAGCGTGCCGCGACATGGCGCATCAATGCGTTCAGTCCGGCCTTGGCCATGGCATAGCAGGGACGTGTTGGCTCGGCGCCGTGGGCAGCGCCCGAACTGGTATAGACAATCGCGCCCTCCCCACTGGCAACGAGGTGTGGCAGGACTGCGCGGGTACACAGCAGGTGGCCCCGCAGGTTTACCGCGATAGTGCGATCGAAGGTGGCGAGGTCGATCGCCAAGGCATCGGAATCTTCCATGATCACGCGCAGGTCGGCCGCGTTGATATGCGCTCCATCAAGCCCGCCGAACCGATCCACCGCGGCCGCCGTCGCCTGCTGGACGGAGGCTTCGTCAGCGATGTCGACATGGACGGCGAATGTGGCACCACCGGCGTCCTCGGCAACCTTCGTCGCACCGGCGATGTTGATATCTGCTGCGCATACCTGCGCGCCCTCCTCGGCAAGGCGGCGAACGGTGGCTGCGCCAATGCCCGTCGCACTGCCGAAAACGATGATGCGGCGGCCGGCAAGTCGGTTGGTCATGATCGTCCCTTCTTCACGTCAATCGAGTGCTCATCAGGGGCCAGAGCCCACGCCATACGCATCACAGGATGCGCAAAGGTGAAGCATGCCTCTCCGACTTGCCAGGAATGCGTAGACATATACCCATCATGGTGCGTAAAGGAACTAAGTTTTTACTCACCATCCTCGTGAACTGCCATGCCCTTGCGCTGGCCGGGCATGCGGGTTACCAACCACATTGACAGCGCTATCTAATTGGGGTCCAAAAGGATCGACGGCGCGGGGAGAGCGATATTGCGCAAAGTGCTGAAGGTGCTCGGCCTGCTGTTGCTTGCGGCCGCGGTAGTCATGGCGATCCTGGCGTGGCGCAACTGGGACCTGATCCAGCGCGTGTTCCTGGGCGGTGTCAAAGTCTATGAGACGGTCCCGCCGCAAATTCCCGCCAACATTCCGCGCCCCGCCGTGCTGGTCTTCTCGAAGACCAATGCCTTTCGCCATGAAGAGGCGATTCCCGCTGCTGCGAAAATGTTCGACGCGCTGGCCAAGCAGAATGGCTGGGGCCTCTACCAGACGGAGAACGGGGCGGCCTTCAGCCCCGAGATCCTGTCCCGCTTCGATGCCGTGGTGTTCTCCAACGTCACCGGCGACGTCTTCACGCCCGAACAGCGCGCTGCGTTCAAGGCCTATCTCGAAAATGGCGGTGGCTATGTCGGGATCCACGGCGCGGGCGACAATTCGCACAAGGCGTGGGACTGGTATGTCACCTCGGTGATCGGCACGAACTTCATCGGCCATCCGATGGACCCGCAGTTCCAGAGCGCTGCCGTCAACGTCGAAACCCATGCGCACCCTTCGACCGCGTCATTGCCTGACAGGTTCGATCATGTCGACGAATGGTATTCCTTCGACAAGTCGCCGCGCGGGATCCCCGGGCTGACCGTTCTCGCCACGATCGACGAGGGCAGCTACAAGCCGGGTTCGTTCATGGGCACCGAACTCGCCATGGGCAAGGACCATCCGGTGGCGTGGTGGCGATGCATTGGCCAAGGGCGCGTGTTCTACGCTGCGGCAGGCCACACTGCACAGACTTACGACGATCCCCAGTACCGCCAGTTCCTTACGGGTGCGGTACAGTGGGCGATGAAGCGCGCCGGCAGCGGCTGCGGCAGCGATGCCGCCAGCGCCGCCGGGCCCGCGCAAGGCAAGCAACCGAAATAGAGCAACCACAGGAACGGGCGGGGAATTCTTTCATGGCAACCACATCCCAGAACAGGAAATCGATCTTCTGGATCTGCGTCCTTGCCCTGTTCTGTGCGGCACTGGCGAACGCCGTGCGCGCAGGCGCCGCCGGGGCAATGAAGACAGCCCTGCTCGATCCGATCGACTCGCAGCATTCGGGCGAGCTTATCGGCGTCGTGCTCGGCAACTCTTTCCTCGGCTTTGCCATCAGCTTGCTGGTCATCTCGCCGCTGCTCGACAAGTTGGGCGCAAAGAAGGTGATCCTGTTCGTCTCGGCCTGCTTCATCCTCGGCCCGCTCCTTGTGCTGCTGGCGGGGAACGCTCCACCCGCCTCAATCATGCTCGTGCTCAACCTGGCCATGGTGCTGTGGGGCTGCGGCTGGGGAGCGACCGAGGCCTCGATCAATCCCGTGGTGGCCACGCTCTTTCCCGACGAGAAGACAGGCAAGCTCAACGAGCTGCACGCCTGGTGGCCGGCAGGCCTGATCCTCGGCGGTCTGCTTTCGGTCCTGTTCTTCAAGTCGCTCGACCTGCCGTGGCAGGCGCTGGTGGGCCTGTGCCTCATTCCCGGCGTGGCTCTGGCAATCTGGGCAGCCCGCCACCAGTTCCCGCAGACCGAAAGCGCCGTGGCAGGCGTCTCCTTCGGCGAGATGATGACCGAGCCGTTCAAGCGGCCGAGCTTCTGGGTATTCTTCGCCATCATGTTCCTGACCGCGTCGAGCGAACTGGCGCCGGGCGCATGGGTCGATGTGACGCTGACCAATACCGTCGGCATGCCGGGCATCCTCGTGCTGGTCTATGTCTCTGCGATCATGTTCGTCATGCGCCATTTCGCCGGCGCGCTGGAACATCGTTTTTCCGACATGGGCCTTCTGCTGATGTGCACGGTGCCCGCGGCCGTGGGCCTGTACCTGCTGTCGGTGGCGAACTCACCCGTTACCGCGGTACTGGCGGCAACGGTCTGGGCGTTCGGCGTGTGCTTCATGTGGCCGACCATGCTGGCGGCAGTTTCGCGGCGATACCCGCGCTCTGGCCCATGGGGCATTGGCCTGGTCGGTTTTGCCGGCGCGCTGGCGATCTACTTCGTGCTCCCCGAACTCGGCGCGATCTATGACAGGGCCAAGCTGGAGAAGGCCGGGGGCGAAGAAGCCTTCGCCGCATTGCAGCCCGGCAGCGATGCCTTGCAGCAGGTTCTTGCCTACGCTGCAGAGAAGAGCTTCCAGACCATTGCCATCATTCCGGTGGTGCTCTTCTTCATCTTCCTCGCCGTGCGCCTCGTCGAACGGAAAAGCGGAAAGGCCTGATCCGTGAAGGTCGGCATCAACCTGATGCTGTGGACGGGGCATGTCACGCCCGCTGATGCGCCGCTGCTCGCAGCGCTGAAGGACACCGGGTTCGACGGCGTGGAAGTCCCGCTGTTCGACGTTTCGAGCAGCGCGCACTTTGCCGGGCTGGCCGGCATCCTTGACGGCATCGGGCTCGAACGCACGGCAACGGCCATTCTTCCGGACGAAGCGCACAATCCGATTTCACCCGATCCCGCAGTCCGCGCCCGTGCGGTCCAGCATCTCGAGCGCGTGATCGATTGCGCAGCGGCGCTCGGCGCGCAGGTTCTGGCCGGACCGTTGTTCCAGCCGCTCGGGCTGTTCAGCGGGGCCGGGCCGACCGAGGCCGAGCTTGAGCGTTGCGCCGAGGTGCACCGGGCTGTTGCCGAACGCGCCCGCGCGGCAAACCTGCCTTTGGCGCTGGAACCCCTCAACCGCTTCGAGTGCTACCTGCTCAACACCTGCGAACAGGCGAGCGCCTATCTGGACCGTCTCGATGCACCCGGGTTCGGCATCCTTTACGATACGTTCCATGCCCATATCGAGGAGAAGGACCCGGTGGCGGCGCTGCGCAAGGCACTGGCGCGCGGCCACGTGGCCCATGTCCACATCAGCGAGAACGATCGCGGCACTCCGGGGCGCGGGCATGCCAGGATTGCCGAGGCCATCGCCGCACTCAAGCAGACGGGGTACGATGGCTGGCTGACCATCGAGGCCTTCGGCAAGGGCCTGCCCGAGCTCGCCGCTGCAACCCGCGTATGGCGCGATTTCTTCAGCAGCCCGGAAGAGGTCTACACCGAGGGGCACCACTTTATCCGCGCATGCTGGGGCCAGGCATGATGTCCACACCTGCCATTTTTGCCCTGCGCCAAGACGCAAGCCAGAACACGGAGACTGCCGATGATTGATCTTCCCGAAGCCGATCGCCGTGGCATCTTGGCCGGCTTCGCTGCCCTGCTCGGCGCGGCAGCACTTCCAATCGAGGCACTTGCGGCACCGGCCGGCAAGACTACGCCCTTCCTCCCCGCCCCTCGCTTTGCGCTGCTTTCAAGCGTGGCCGACACGATGCTGCCCGTCACCGACACGCCGGGCGCGCTTGCGGCGCAAGTCCCCGCGCGGCTTGACGCGATGCTGAAGAACTGGGCCGCATCGGCCACCCGGGCCGAGATCCTCGCGGCGCTTGACCGGATCGATGCCTCGGCCAAAGCTGCCAAGGGGCGCAGCTTTGCCGCGCTTTCCGCAAAGGAGCGCGAAACGGTGCTGCGCGCCCACGATGCCGCCGCGCTCAAGCCGACAGCCCCGCTCGATGCCAACAAGGCGGGGTTCCTGCAGACGGGGACCGTACCGACCGATGCCGGTTACAAGCGGCTGAAGGAGCTGGTCATCGGCCTCTACTACTACAGCCCGACCGGCAGCGAGCACGAGCTGGTCTATGATCACGTGCCCGGCCCCTACCAGGCCTCGGTCAAGCTTACCCCGAAATCCCGGCCTTTCCTCGGCCTCGGTCCGTTCTGAGCGGAGATAGATTCATGTTTGACGCCATCGTTATCGGCTCGGGTATCAGCGGGGGCATTTCCGCCAAGGAATTGACCGAACGCGGCCTGAAGGTCCTGGTGATAGAGCGCGGCCGCAAGGTCGAACACGTCAGCGACTACAACGACACCCAGATGCCGTGGGAGCTGCCCAACAACAACGAGATTCCCGAAGAGGAACTGGCGCGCGACTATCCTGTGCAGCGCCAGTGCTATGCCGTGAATGCCGCGACCAAGCAGTTCTGGGTCAAGGACAGCGAACATCCCTACACCACGCCAGAAGACCGCCCGTTCAGCTGGATCCGCGGCTATCACCTCGGCGGGCGTTCGATCATGTGGGGCCGCCAGGCCTATCGTCTTTCGCCCATGGATTTCGAGGCCAACGCCAAGGACGGTCACGGCGTCGACTGGCCGATCCGCTATGACGACCTCGCGCCGTGGTACAGCCATGTCGAGAAGTTCATCGGCGTGGCAGGGTCAAAGGAAGGCCTGCCGCAACTGCCAGATGGCGAATTCCTGCCTCCATGGGAAATGAACGATGCCGAAAAGCTGTTCAAGGCATCGGTCGAGGAGAAGTTCTCGGGCCGCAAGGTGATCATCGGGCGCAATGCCAACCTCTCGGTCGCCCAGCCACACCACGAGGAACTGGGGCGCACCAGCTGCCAGAACCGTTCGATCTGCGAACGCGGCTGCAGCTTCGGGGCGAACCACACCAGCCTGTCCTCATCCTTCCCCGCGGCAGAGCGCACCGGCAACCTGACCATCGTCACCGATGCGATCGTGCACAGCCTGGTGCAGGACCCGGCCAGTGGCAGGATCACGGCCGTGCAGGTGATCGATGCCAAGACCATGGAGGGGCGGACCTATGAGGCAAAGGTCTTCTTCCTCAACGCATCGACCATCGGGTCGGCGCAGATCCTGCTGAACTCGGCGAACGAGGCAAATCCGCGCGGCCTGTGCAACAAGTCCGACCAGGTCGGGCGCAACATCATGGACCACATGTATGCGCTGGCGACAGCCGGCGTGATGCCGCATTATCCGGCCGACAGCTATTATCACGGCCGCCGTCCCACCGGCATCTACATCCCGCGCTATCGCAACGTGACAGAGGACGCCGACGGCTTCGTGCGCGGCTACGGCTATCAGGGCGCAGTGACCCGGCAGGGCGGAAAGCCCGATGCTTCCGCAGGAATCGGCCAGGAGATCAAGGAGCGGAACCGCAAGTTCGGGCCGTGGGTCGCCTATATCTCGGGCTTTGGCGAAATGCTGCCCCATCCCGATAACCGGATGACGCTGCATCAGACGCGCAAGGACAAGTGGGGCATTCCGCTGCTCCACATCGACGTTCAGCTGCGCGAAAACGAGAAGAAGATGGCCAGGCAGATCCAGGCCGATGCCCGGACCATGATCGAAGCCGCCGGCGGCACTGTCGTCTACCAGCGGACCGAACCGGGACCGCCGGGTCTGGGCATCCACGAGATGGGCAGCGCCCGCATGGGCCGCGATCCGATGACCTCGGTGTTCAACGGGCTGAACCAGGCGCACGAGGCGCCGAACCTGTTCTGCACCGATGGCGCGGTGATGACCTCTTCGGGCTGCCAGAACCCGTCGCTCACCTACATGGCAATGTCGGCCCGCGCCGCGCACAATGCGGTGCTGATGTTGAAGGAAGGCAAGATCTGAACCGCTCGGGGGCTGCCTGCAAGGGCAGCCCTTCAAGCAGGAGACCCCCGGATTTACATTCCCGGCGATCCGGGGAAGCCCATGTAGTAGCTGCCGGTGGTCATTCCGCCGTCGACCACGATCTCTGCGCCATGGATGTAGGAGGCCTCGTCGCTGGCGAGGAAGGCGCTGGCTGCGGCCACCTCTTCCGGCCCGCCGATGCGCTGCAACGGCACGTTGCCATAGCCCTTGTCCACTTCCTCGCGCGGCGCGCCGGAGTGGTTGGACATCACCGTGTCGACTCCGCCGGGGTGGACCGAGTTCACCCGAACGCCCTTGTGGCCCAGCTCCATCGCCGCCACCTTGGTCAGCCCGCGCACGCCCCACTTGGACGAGGCATAGGCGACCAGACTGTTCGCGCCCTTCATCCCGTCCACGGAAGAGACATTGACGATCGAACCGCGCCCACGCGCGATCATGCCCGGCGCCACCGCCTTGATGCCGAGGAACTCGCCGACGAGATTGACGCCCAATACCTTTTCGTAATCGGCCTTGGTCGTCTCGAGCAGGCTCTTGAACAGCAGGATGCCGGCATTGTTGACCAGCGCGTCGACCGGTCCCAGCGTTGCTTCGACTTCGCCCACAACGGCAGCCCAATTGGCCTCGTCGGTCACGTCGAGATGGAAGAACCGCGCCGCATAGCCAAGCTCTGCGGCCAGTGCTTCACCGGCCTCGTCCAGCACATCGGCAATCGCCACTTTCGCGCCCTCGGCCACGAACAGCCGGCTCGTCGCCGCGCCCATGCCCCGCGCGCCACCGGTGACGATCGCCACCTTGCCTGCAAGCTTTCCCATGATCTCTCCCTTGGCCCCTGCGTGGGAGCCTTATGTCCTCAGGCCACCTTCTGCCCCGGCCGCTTGTCGAGCGTGACGTGCAGACCATTGACCCGGCCCTGTATCTCGGGCGCCTTGTCACGCGGGTTGTAGAACTGGCGGTACCACAGGCGCACCTTGGCGTATGGCCCATCCTTGGGGATCGCCAGCGGGTTGATGCAGGCGCGCTTGTTCGCCCAGATTTCCACGTCCTGCGCAAAGGCAAGGCGGCTCGCTTCCTGATACATCAGCGCGGTCTGGCGGTCCTCGGCGGTCGTCTCGCGGCTGCCGTCGTGAACCTTGACCATCAGCGCGTGCCATGACCGCGTCACCCCGTCCTCGATCGGCGTGTTGGCGATCATGATGAAGCTGTCGAACGTGCCGGCCATTTCCGATTGCAGGAAACCGGGCCCCTCGTACCAGGTATCCAGGACCAGCGCGTCTTCGGGGTTGGCGGTCAGCGTGCGGTGCCCGGCGCTGTAGTACTGGTGCAGGTGCGGCCCCATGAACTCGTTGGCAAAGTACTGCCAGTCGGTCGCCCCGTGGATCGGCACGAAGTGGCCGAAGTCGGCCATGTTGTCGACGATCTCGATGCCGTGGCTGTTAAGATCGCCCATGTAGTCGATCTTCCATTCGACCCAGCCCGGCTCGCCATAATGGCCGCCGAAATTGGCCAGCTCGACGTCGGGCTCCAACCCTTCCGGATCATGCCACATCCAGATGATCCCGGCGCGTTCGAGCACCGGATAAGTGCCGAGCTTCGCTGCCTTGGGAATGAAGTCGGAATAGGGAATGTGGTTGCACGCGCCATCGGTGCCGAAGCGCCAGCCGTGGAACGGGCAGCGGATCGACTCGCCCTCGACATGCTCGCCATCGCGCACGATGTAGGACGTGCTGTTCTTCGCCAGGTGCGCGCCCATGTGCGGGCAATAGGCATCGACCACGTAAGGCTTGCCGCTCTCGCCCCGGTAGATCACCAGATCCTTGCCGAAGTAGCGGATCGGCGCGGGATTGCGCGTGGCATCGGCAGCAGTTCCGATCATGAACCACCCGCGCGGAAAATCGAACTCACCCAGGCCATACTCTTTCGAGGTTGCCATCTGCATCACTCCTTTTGATCACCGCGCCGTTCTGCCTTGGTGACGACAGCGCATTCGTGATCCCGAAAACCGAATCGCGAACGATTTGCGGACCGATCGCGATCTTCTCCCACGCCCTCAGCATGGCACGCCCAAGAGCATTGGGCAAGCCCAAGCGGACCACACTTTGCGTTGCCATAAATGCCGCATCTTACGCAAAGGCAGCAATACAACACGTTTTCTCTGTAACCTGCGTTCAGATTTTGGTTTGCAGTTTGCATGAGGCCGTGGCAACAACCCGATCAGCGAGAGGCCGCAAGACGCTTCACGCCACTGGAGAGAAGCATGACCGATCTTGATCGCAAAGTCGTCCTGATAACCGGAGCCGGGCAGGGCATCGGACAGGGCGTGGCGCTGGCAATGGCAGGCGCTGGCGCATCTGTCGTCGTCACCGGGCGGACGCTCGCCAAGGTCGAGGCAACGGCGCGGATGGTCGAGGAACGGGGCGGCCAGGCGCTTGCCGTCGCTTGCGACGTGAAGTCCGCCGCCGACCTTGCCGCGACGGTTGAGCGCACCGTCGCCACCTTCGGCGGGCTCGACATTCTCGTCAACAATGCCCAGGAAGTGCCGCTCGGCAAGCTCGAGGACGTGACGGACGAAGCCTTCCTTGCGGGATTTGAAAGCGGGCCGCTGGCCACGCACCGCCTGATGAAGCTCGCCCGCCCGCACCTCGCCGCGCGCGGCGGCGGCACGATCTTCAACTTCTGCTCGTCGGCGGGCATCCGCTGGGACATGACCGGTTACGGCTGCTACGCCGCGGTCAAGCAGGCGATCCGTTCGCTCACCCGCGCCGCTGCCGCCGAATGGGGCGGCGAAGGCATCCGCGTGCTGACCATCGCGCCGCACGCGGAATCGCCCGGGCTCAAGTGGTGGATCGAGAACAATCCCGAAGAGGCGCAGGCCTTCTTCCGCACGATCCCGCTGGGCCGGGTCGGCAGCCTGGAAGGCGATATCGGCCGCGCGCTGGTGGCGCTTGCGGGGCAGGACCTTGCCTACCTGACCGGGGCGACAATCCCGCTCGACGGTGGACAGGCCAACTTCGACTGAGGAGGCGCAGCCCATGGAAAAGGTCATCGCTGCCCTCTGGGCCCCGCCACACCAGTCGCGCGAGGAGTTCGGCGCCGCACTGCTCGGCACCCTGCCCCAGGCGCTCGTCGCTGCGGGAGCGAGCCGGGTTCGGCTCAACCTGCGCGATGCCACGGTCGCCCCCGGCGAGGCGCTGGTCCAGCAGTGGCAGGCGCCGCAGCAGGCCGCCGTCGTGCAGTTCTGGATGCCCTCGGCAAACGCCCGCTTCCGGACTGAGGTTGATGCCGCGCTGGCCGCGCATTCGGCCTGGTTCGCCGCATGGCTGGTCTGCGAATCCGAGATCATCCCCAACACCGCGCACCCGTGTTCTACAAATGTCTCCCCGGGGAAACACCGCACCTGGGGCTGGAGCCAGGCCAGCTTCATCACCTTCCGCCCGGACATCACCCGCGAAGAGGCCGTCGCCCACTGGCATTCGCACCACACGCGGGTGGCGATCGAGACGCAATCGAATTTCGAATACGTCCAGAACCTGATCGTCCGCCCCCTCACCGAAGGCGCGCCGGCCTACAGCGCATTCGTCGAGGAATGCTTTCCCCTGGAAGCGCTCGAACAGCCCGAAGTCTTCTTCGATGCCGTGGGCAACCCGGAAAAGTTCAAGGCCAATCTCGACGCGATGATGGCCAGCTGCCACGCCTTCATCGACTTCACCCGCAACGATATCATCCCCACCAGCCAGTTCGATTTCGCCCACCTGGGCTGAAGATCGCGCAAGAGGAATCCACCATGTCCGAACAACCGAAAGTGGCTCTCGTAACTGGCGCCAGCCGGGGTGCAGGCGCCGGCATCGCGCGCGGCTTTGGCGAGATGGGCTACACCGTCTACGTCACCGGGCGCACCGTTACGCCGGGTGACGCGAAGGGCTGGGACGGCACCGTGCTGCCCGGCACGGTATCCGAAACCGCGCAGAAGATCACCGAGAACGGCGGCAAGGGCATTCCCGTGGTCTGCGACCATGCCGACGATGCCAGCGTCGCCCGCGTGTTCGAACAGATCATGGACGAGCAGGGCCGCCTCGACGTGCTGGTCAACAATGCCGCCTACATGCACCACCAGCTGATCGAGAAGGCGCCGTTCTGGGAAAAGGAACTGGATGCGCAGAAGATCATCGATGTCGGTCTGCGCAGTGCCTACGTCGCCAGTTGGCACGCGGCGAAGATCATGGTTCCGCAGAAGTCGGGCCTGATCGCGATGACCTCGTCGTTCGGCGCGACCTGCTACATGCACGGCCCCGCCTACGGCGCGCAGAAGGCCGGGCTCGACAAGCTGGCGCACGACATGGAGCACGATTTCCGCGGCACCGGCGTGATCGCCGTCTCGCTCTGGCTCGGCCCGCAACTGACCGAGCGCGCGCTGATCGCGGCCAAGACCAACCCGGAGCAGTACGAAGGCTTCCTGTCGATGGCCGAGAACCCCGAATTCTCCGCCCACGTCCTTGCTGCCATCGACCGGGCGCCGAACCGCGACGAGCTTTCGGGCCAGACGCTGATCGTGGCGGAGATCGCCAAGGAACTGGGCGTGACCGACCGGGGGCACGACCGCCCCTCGCACCGCGAGATGCTCGGCAGCCCGCGCCCGAAGAACCCGGCCGCGGTTTATTGAAGGGTAGCGCGGGGGCCCACCCC